>DBFOIV010000104.1:0-25147 GCA_048489175.1 Collinsella sp.
CGGTCGGCGGGGCCATTGTGGCTCTTGACAGCGGATTGGGTCATATGAGCGAGCGGGCCGCATTTGAGACAAGGTGACGTGAAACGAAAGGGCGCTGACCTTCTGGTCGCGCCCTTGAAGTTGAACGTCAGATTGTCCAAATGCGGCCCGCGCAGCGTCGGCTGGTCCGCCGTTCGGTAGAACGGCGGAACCTACACAGCCTGTGCCAGCTTCTCGGCTCGCTCGGCGGCGGCGAGTGCCTCGATCACGGTGCCGAGCTGATCGCCCAGAAGGACGCCGTTATAGGTGGAGTTGAAACCGATGCGGTGATCGGTCACGCGGTCCTGGGGCTGATTGTAGGTGCGGATCTTCTCGGAACGGTTGCCGTGGCCAATCTGGCTCTGGCGCTCGGCACCAAGCTCAGCCTGCTGCTTTTCGAGCTCCATCTCGTACAGACGGGCGCGCAGCATCTGAATGCAAACCTCGCGGATCTGGAACTGGGAGCGCTGCTCCAGCGACTGCACCACGGTGTTGTTGGGCAGGTGGGTGATGCGCACGGCGGAGTAGGTGGTGTTAACGCACTGACCGCCAGGGCCGGAGGCGCAGTAGGTGTCGATGCGCAGGTCAGACTGGTTGATCTGGACGTCGATTTCCTCGGCCTCGGGAAGCACGGCGACGGTAGCCGTTGAAGTCTGGATGCGGCCCTGGGACTCGGTCTTGGGGACGCGCTGGACACGGTGCACGCCGGACTCGTACTTCATAACGGAGTAGACGCGGTCGCCCTCGACCTTGAACTCAATGGACTTAAAGCCGCCGGCCTCGCTGGGGCTGGAATCGAGCACGGTGGTCTTCCAGCCGCGCGACTCGCAAAAGCGCTGATACATCTTGTACAGGTCGCCGGCAAAGATGGCCGCCTCGTCGCCACCGGCGGCGGAGCGGATCTCGACGATGGTGTTCTTGTCGTCGTTGGGGTCGCTCGGGATGAGCATGTACTTGATGTCTTCCTCGAGCTGGGGGAGCTTGGCCTCGTTTTCGGAGATGTCCATCTGGAGCATCTCCTTCTCATCGGTATCGGTGGTATCGTGCAGCATTTCCTTGGCAGCCTCGATGTCATCGAGCGCGCCGATGTACTCGCGCGAGGCGGCAATGAGGTCGGACTGGTGCGCGTACTCCTTGTTGAGACGCGTGAAATCCTTGATATCGGAGGCGACGGCCGGGTCGGAAAGCTTCTTCTCGAGCTCCTCGTAGGCCTTAATGATCTTTTCGAGCTTGTCGCGCATGGCGGGACTCCTTTATGTGCGTGAAGGTGAAAATCGGCAGAGTTGATGGGGCGCGCGGCGCCACTGCGGGGGTAAGCCCGGCTAGAACATGTCGATCTTCAGATACATGCGCATCCCTTCGCGTATGAGGTACATAGTTGCGGTCTAACCCATATATGATAGCGTGCACAGGCATACCTGCATATAACCCGCACGGAATGTGACATCCGGGTCAGTCCCTTCCAATTTTGCAAGGCTCTACTTCAAGAACATGGCCATATATAACGGAAGCGTCACCTTTTTGCCGTCTCGGCCGACGTTACCGTCTATCAGCTTGTACCCAAGGTACACGTCCTGTCGCTCGAGCATGTCGTTGAGCGATACCGTAGATCCGCGCGAGGCCTTCACTTCAATGGGCACAACGCTCGCGTCGGGCGAGTCGACGAGAAACTCTATTTCCCTATCGCCCTTCTGCGACCGCCAATAACGCAGAGCCACACCCCGCGCCGAAAGCATGCAGGCGACCAGGTTCTCGTAGAGGCCGCCTTTCATGGGACCCGCGAGCTTGTTGTTCACCACCGCTTCCAGCATTTCAAAGCCGTACATGGCCATGAGCACGCCCGTATCGGCGGCATAGAGGCGAAACTTCGTCCCATTTTCATAGGCGGCAAGAGGGAATTGGGCGGCGCTCACCGACTGGCACCGTCGCACCATACCTGCTCCCACGAGCCAATCCACGGACGAACCAAATTTGCGCGCCGTTCCCCTGTTCTCGACCACGGAATATTGGAACTTCGTATTCTCCTTTGCAAGCTGGCGCGGCAACGATTCAAAGCACGCCCGCGCACGCACGCGCTCGGAGGCTTGCGCGTACACACTACGCACCATCCTTCACCTGCGGTTTGCAGCTTTTCCGGGTGTAGTTGGCCTAGATTTGCAGCTTTTCCGGGTCCAGATGGCCGCTTCGTGCAGCTTTTCCGGATTTCTAGAGCGTGTGGAGCAGGGCGTTGAGGAAGCGGATGCCTTGGAGGTAGGCGCGACGGGAACAGGACGCCGCTCACGCGCGGGCAGCCCGAGGACGGGCGCTACAGGAAGACCTGGAAGAAGATGATGGAGCCGGAGTACGAGTTCCATCCGGAGCCGGACGTGCAAATGCGGTTTAACATGGCCTTTCACCAAAAAGGGCGGGCGGCCGCGCCCTGCGACCACCCGCCCTCAATCAAAGCCCTTCTCGGCCGCCGCAGCTACCGGTTCCGGCGCCGCAGGATCACACCTGTGGCGATCAGCACCACTGCGCCGCCCGCGATGCCACCCAGGGCCATCGGCGACAAGCTGGTATCGCCCATGTTCGGCAGACCCGGCTTCTCCTCCTTCGACACCGGTGGGTTGGTGGGCGGCTCCGTCGGCGGGTTGACCGGCGGGGTGGTCGGCGGCGTGTACGTGTTCTTGAACACCGGCGCCACGTCACCGTCATAGGTTACCGTCGCCACCAGATGGCCCGCGCCGTCGTCCGTCACCGTCACCGTTACCCGGTGCTCGGCCGCGTCGTACGTCACGTTCTTCTGAGCGTCGTTCACCTCGGAGATGCTGTAGCGATACGCCCCGGGCTTGTCGTACGAGATCGCCTTGAAGCCCACCGTGCCGTCCGCCGCATTCTTGGCGGTCTGCAGCACCTTGCCGTCGGCATCCTTCAGCTGGAAGGAGAACTGCCCTTCCTTCAGGTCCTCACCGCTCAGCACCTTGGAAGCCCCCAGCTTCACCTCAGTCGCGGCCGGCGCGTAGCTGTTGCTGAACGTCACCGCATCCGCAGCCTTGCCGCCCGTGCTGTAGGCAACCTGCGCCTCCAGCGCGTGCGTCTCCGCATTCTCCGTCACCGTCACCGTCGCGGTAAAGACCGTCGTGTCGTAGGTGACGCCGTTCGCCGTCGCCCCTGCCCGCTCGGACACGGTGTAGACGTACGTCCCCACCTTGTCCAGCTGCAGCGGCGTGAAGCCGAACGTACCGTCGGCACCATTCTGCACCGTCTGTACCACGTTACCGTCGGCGTCCTTCAGGTCGAAGGAGAACTCACCCTCGGCCAGGTCGCGGCCGGTCAGGGCCTTCGTTCCGGTAATCGTCGCCGTCGTTGCCGTCGGCGTGTAGGTGTTGGTGAAGGTCAGATCCTCAGCCGTCTTGTTCGCCGTCGCGGTCAGCCGGCCGCTGCCGTCGTCGGTCACGCTCACCGTCACATCCAACACCGCATCGCTGTAAGTGATGGTGCCATCTTGGCCCGCAACCTCCTTCACCTGGTACGTATGCGAACCAGTCGCAGTGTACGAGATGGCCTTGAAGGTAAACGCGATACCCGCGTTCGTGGTCCGGTCAATCTCCTGCCCGGTGGCCGCGTCAATCAGCGCGAACGTGAACTCGCCATCGGCGGGCGTCCGCATGGTGGCCGAATCGGTATTCTCAAGCACCTTGATGCCGGAGATCTGGTAGGAGGTCGCGCCCGGCTGGTAGCTGTTCGCAAACGTCATGGTGTTGGGGGTGACGCCGTTCTCGGTGCCCTCGTCGCTCGGTTCCACCGTAGAGCTCTCCACCACCAGCTTGCCGTCGTTGTTGTCCTTCACCACGTAGGTCAGGGTGTACGTCTTGCCGGTGTAGGTCACGCCCGGCACGCCCGGCGCGTCGTCCGTCGGCTGCACCTCGCGGACCGTGTAGATAAAGGTGCCCGCTTGGTCGAAGGTCAGCTCGTCGAAGGCAACCTTGCCGTCGGCGTCGTTCTTCTGGGTCTGAAGCACCTTGCCGTCGGGCCCCACCAGCTCGAACGCGAAGTCTCCCGCCTTCATCTGGTAGCTGCCGCCGTGCACGTCAACGCTCTTGGTGAGGGCGATCGCGCCGGAGCCCGTCGCCTGCGCCTTGTAGGTGTTGGTGAAGGCAGGCTCCGTGGCGTCCTTGCCGTCGTAGGCAACGCTCGCCTGCAGCGTGCCGGCGTTGTCCGTAACCGTCACCACGGCATGGTGCACCGTGGCGTCGTAGGTCACGTAGGTCAGGTCGCCCTTCCGCTCCACGATGGTGTACTCGTGCGTGCCCGGCTTCGCGTAGGAGAAGGCGTCGAAACTGACACTCCCGTCCGCGCCGTTGGTCGCGGACCGGACGGGCTCGGCCCCGGCAAGCTGCTCGGCCGTCAGGTTGCCCTCGTACACATCGAAGGTGAATTCGCCGCGCTTGAGCGCGATCGGCGTACCGTCATCCTTCTTCACGTAGCTCTTCTGCGCGCCCAGGGCCAGGACGGTCCCGGCCGGCTGGTAGGTGTTGGTGAAGGTCTCCAAGCCGGATGTGCTCGTCACGACCGCCTTCGCGTTCAGCGTGCCCGTCCCGTCGTCCTTGACCGTTACTTTGTAGATGAGTGGATGGGTGTCGTAGACCATGCCCGGCTCCGTGCCCGGCTGCTCCACGATGGTGTAGGCGAAGTCCTTGCTCGCGGCGCCGCCCAAGTCGGAGAGCTGGAACTCGCGCGTGAAGCTGACCTTGCCGTTTGCATCGTTCTTCGCGGTGTCGAGAACGTTGCCGGCGGCATCCTTCAGCTCGAACGTGTACTCGCCGCCCTTCAGCTTGGTGTCGTGCGTGAAGCCGTCCGCGACCGCGACGACCTTGGTCGCCGTCAGCTCCGCGGAGCCGGTTGCGTTGTAGGTGTTCCTGAAGGTGGGGGCATCCGTCTTGCCGTCGTCGTAGGTGACGCTCGCCTCCAGCTTGCCGGCGTTGTCCACGACTGTCACCACGGCATGGTGCACCGTAGCGTCGTAGGTCACGTGGGACAGGTCGCCCTTCTGCTCCGCGATAGTGTATTTGTACTCGCCGGCCTTGGTGTAGTTGATGGCCGGGAAGGTAACGGTGCCGTCCTCGCCGTTCTTAGCGGTCTGGATGGGTTGCTTGCCCTTCAGCTGCTCGGCCGTCAGATCATCCTCGTACAGGTCGAAGGTGAACTCGCCGCCCTTGAGCGTGGCCTGCGTGTTGTCGGACTTCACGTACGATTTCTTCGCCGTGAGTGTAGCCAAGGTCTCGGCAGGCTGATACTTGTTAGTGAAGGTCGGGGCATCATTCTTGTCGTCATAGGTGACAGTCGCCTTTGCCTTGTCACCGTCCGCCTTCACCGAGACGTGGACCTTCACCGCCGTGGAATCGTAGGTGATGGTCGAATCGCTGCCAGCGACCTCCTTGAGCGTGTAGTCGTACTCGCCTATGGTCAGACCGGTGAGGATGAGCTTAATCTTGCCGCCCTTGTCGTTCTGGACAGTCTGGATGGGATCAACCGTAGTCGCGTCGCCTTGATATAGGCCGAAAGTGAACGCACCGGCCGTCAGGTCCTTGCCCTTGAGGGTCTTCGTGGCCTCGACGGTAACGTCCGTCGTCGGCTTCGAGTTGGTGAAGGTCGGCACGGCCTTCTCGCCGTCGTATGTGACGGTCGCCTTCAGCTCGCCCTTCTCGTCGGTGACCTTGACGTGGACCTTCACGTCCTTCGCGTCGTAGACGATGGTCGAGTCGTTGCCGGCAACCTCCCTGATGGCGTAGTCGTGCTCGCCCGGCGCAGCGTAGTCGATGGCTGCAAAGGCGACCTTGCCGTCCTTGTCATTCTGGACAGCCTGGAGCTCTTTGCCGTCGCTGTCGAGCAGCTGGAACGTGAAGTCACCGCCCGCGAGCGTGCCGCCCGTAAAGCGTTTCGTCGCTTCGAGCGCAACCGAGGTCTCCTTCGGGTGGTACGTGTTCGTGATCTTGGCGATTTTGTCAGCGACCTCGATCGGATTGTCCTCATGGCTCATGCCGTCGTCGGTGTAGGCCTGCTCCATCTTGACTGCCGGCTGCGACAGCGTGCCGTCGCCGTTATCGCTCACCGTCACCGTGACGCGGTAGGAAGCGCTCGAATACCCGAACCCGGGCAGCCAGTCAGCGTCGTTTTGAGACGGCGTGGCCTCGGCAATGAGATAGGTGTAGGTGCCGGGCTTGGCGTACTCAATCTTACCGAAGTCGAACTTGTCCCCGTTCTCGACGGTCTTCACAACCTGCTTCATATCACTCACGGGCGCATCCCCGGCACCGTCGGGCATCGGCGTGCCCTTGTCCGCGCGCAGGTAAATCTTGAAGCTATCGCCATCTTTCCAGTCACGGCCCCGGAGCACCTTCTGCGCCCAGAACGCATTGGTGAGCGTCACCGGCAGCTTTACGCTGTAGGTGTTCGTGAATACCAGTTTGTTGGCGTCGACCAGCGTGCCGTTGGCGTTCTGCTTCGCAATCGTGCCTTCGATGCTGTCGCCCTCGCCGCCCAGGGCGTTGCCGCCCTGCTCGCGCTTGGTCAGCGTGAAGCCGGCCGGCATCTTGCCCGCGCGGGTCAGCTCCTGAACCGTATACTTGTCACCCTCGGCGAGACCGTACACGCGGATCGTCTGGCCGGCCGTGATGGTCTGCTCGCGTCCGTTCGTCAGGTCGAACATATCGCCGACCTGCTTCTCATCGGCCGCGCCCGCCTTCTCGAAGACTGCAGCCTTATACGTCTTCCCCTTGGGCACGGTGAACTTGAAGGTGAACTCCGCATCCTTATTGCCCGTCAGTCCATCGGGCACGTCAACCTTCTTCGTCACCTCGAGGCTCGCCTCGCGCTTGTTAGCCACGCGCACGCAGGTGGCGCCCGCAAACAGGGCATTCAGGTTGTTCATGTCGCGCAGATCGGCACGGGCACCTTTCGACTTGGTCCCCTTGGGCTGCTCGTCCTGGGTGATACCCATACGTATCCAGCCCGTCTCGGTCTCCAAGCGGTAGGGTTTGCCCTCCTCGGTGGGCCCATACTGGTAGACACGTCCGTTGGCACCGTACTTGAGGTGCACCGTGTCGCCGGCACCGGCGGGATCGACATTGCTCCACGACAGATTACCGTCAGTATCGGTCACACCATTCGAGGTCTGCCGCACACCCTTGATCCACGTGAGCGTGTTGTCGATGTCGCCCTCTGCGCCAAACTGGCCCAGGCTCTTCATCAGCGCGCCCGGGCCCACAAACGTCGAAACGCCGTCATCGCGCGTACCGGCATCGGCATGGACGCCGTAATCGTCCACAATCACTTTGGTGAGCGTGTCGTTGAGCAGGAAACCGCTCGGCGCTGAGATTTCCTTCAGGTAGTAGGTGCGTTTCGTAAGCGGCTTGTGCTCCTTGCTCGTATTCGGGAATATGCCCGCACCTTCGAGCGGGACCGGGTTGCCGACCGACCCCGTCGTCAGGGTGTCGTAGGGGGTCTGCTCGCCCTTGAGCACGACCTTGCCGTTTGCGTCTGTTGTCACCTGATCGGCCGTGTACAGGCCGAACTTCGCCCCCTCAACGGGCTTACCCGCGGTATCGGTCTTCTGCACGAACAGGCGATTCTGGATGTTCGAGACGAGCAGGCGCGTGGCGAACTGCCGCCGGAAATTCTCCTTGCCGTCGGGGAGGTCATCGCTGAACACGTGGACCGTGTTGTCCATATCCGCCTCGGCGATGGAGCTCGCCGCTGTGTAGTAGATGGCCACCGTGTACTCGGCATCCTTGCGGGCATCACCGCTCAGCAGGTAGTAGTACTTGGAGATGTCACCGGGCAGATTTTGAATCTCTACCTGGTACTGGCCGCTCGTGTTGAGCGTGAAGGCGTGCAGGTCCTTCTTCGCCGCCTCGATAGCGCCGGCCTTACTCGGCTTCCCGGCGAGGGTGTACCCCATTCCCGTCGATGGGTCGCCCGACACGGCGTACCAATTGTTCTGATCTTTGATATCTGCGTTTGCGCTTTTATCGCGCTTGAGCACCACAGCGAACAGTATGCCGGAGTCTAGGCTGACCTTCGTCAGGTCATTATTCGCCTGGTACACGGTCGACGGCGCGGTGATGGTCTCCTTCGCGCCGGCGAACGCGCCGGTCTTCCACACGACGCTGTCCGCGTCCATACCGCCGCGGTTGATGACGACGCCGCCCGCGCCGTTCCCGGCGCTCGCGGGCACGTACTCGAGCTGCATGCTGCCACCCGTCGCCGTGAGACTCGAGCGGTATCCCTCGGGCACGCGCGTCTCCTTCAGGAGGTAGTACTTGTTGCTGTGATCCTTGTTGTAGAGATCGTCGAAGTTGATGACGCCGTTGTCATCGTCGTTCGTGAGCGTTAGGTGGCCGGCCTCGTCCGTGGTGCCGGATCCGAGGGGCTCAAGCTCGTTCTTGAAGTCCTTGTCGGTCTTATAGAGCTGGAACTTGGCACCCTGTACGAACTTGCCGTCCTGGTCGAACTTAATGATGTCGGACTCGGGGACCGTCACGAGGTTGTACTTGAGCTTCATGTTGGAGTCGGTGGCGCCACGCTCCAAGTAGAAGAACTTGAGCGTGTGGTTGGTGCCGTCAGCGAAGGTGTTGCCTTTGAAGCCCTTAGTAGTATCCTGCTTTGCTTCCTGGAACTTGCTTAACAGCGTGCCGTCTGGGGAATCGTTAACCTTAATCTCGCCCGTTTGGAAGTCGATGGTCAGCTTAGCACTGGTGTGGATGCCGCCAATGTCGCCCACGAGGACATCATCAATGAACACCCAGACGTCGTCGTCTCCGGCGAACTCGAAGGTCATGGGCTTGTCGGCGTTCGTTTTGCCACCCTTCGGCTGCACGAAGCGCGACGACATTGAGAGGCCGAAATAATGGTTGAGGGGTTTGCTACCGTTATATTGCGAGTCACCGACGTTCTGCGACGTAATGCCGTTCGGGACGAGCCCGCTGTCCCCCTCCTTGAATACCTCAGTGGCCGCATCGAAGGGGAAGAACTGGCCTACTGTATGAGGCTCAGCCCCCGCCTGCTTAACGCCGGCGGCATCGTATACATCAAATGCATTCTTATTGACGTTGTACGCCGCGTAGTTCTGCGAGCTGTCATACTCGTAGTAGCCGTCCTTGACCCGCAACAGACCCGTCACACCCATATGGGATATCTTGCCCGTCTGGGTGGAGGAATCAAACAGGTAGCCGAGGGATTCTCCGTCCCAGCGGTCGGTGAGTTTCGGGTAACCGTCGGTAAGAACCCTGTTCACGATGCCGATGCGAGGAGAGGGGCCACCCGTATACTGGTTAAGTTCCTCGCTGGCTCCTTGATCCTTGAACTGGAACTGGTGGTTTGCGTTGATGCCGCCGTTGCCGGAAACCGACAGATGGTCATCGGGATTCACCCAGTAATCAAACAGGTTGATCGTTGTCCCCGAAGGCGAAATCGTCGTGACCGTGTGGTCAGAAATCGCCGCTTCCGCACGGGCCGGCAGGAAGAAACTCGCCGTCAGCGCGATGGCGAGGGCCAGAACAATCGCATATGGCGAGACCAGGCGCAGCCCGCGACGACGGTCATAAGACATGACGGACCACCGCTCGCGCGGCCGATGTCCACCAGGAAGTTCCCTGCTGGGACACCCCCCCCCGATAACATTATTCACGAGTAGAGACGTCGTCTCTCTGAGCTCCTGCATAATTTCCTCCCCAGCCACACGGTGACCTGCCTGGGCACCCCCCCGGAGGGCCGAGGCAGTCTGACACATGCCCGCAGTCGTTCAAGAAATACCAACCCCAGCATATGCTTCTGAAGATATTTTAGTCTTTTTATATAACAGTTTTTATCTCATTACCGATGAAACCGGTTGCCAGTTGCCGGCTCAATCCCTTTGTCGCATTCTAGAGCGTGTGGAGCAGGGCGATGAGGAAGCGGATGCCTTGGAGGTAGGCGCGGCGGGTGATGCGCTCGTTGGTGCCGTGGACGCCGCGGTCGCACTCGTCATCGTCGACCACAAAGGCCGAGAAGCGAATGCACTCGGAGCAAATGCGCTGGTAGTTGGCAGCGTCGGTCGCGCCGATCACGGTCGAGGGGACAATCGCCAACGGCTCGAATGATCCGTTTTCCTCCGTCCCCTTTGGATCACGGAAACAGCGGGCGGCGATGGCGCGAACGGCCTCGAGTCCCGGTCCACCAACGCGCGGGGACGGCGAAGGCTCGGAGCTGCCGGGGCCAAGTTCGACCTCCACACGTCCGGCAAGGCCCGCCGCGGCAACCGCCTCGCGGCAGCGCGCCACAACGTCGGCCACGCTCGTGCCCTCGAGCATGCGGAAGTTAATGTTGGCCCACATATCCTGCGGCATTACGTTGGCGCCGGTGCTGCCACCCTCGATCTGCGTGGGCGCGCAGGTGGTCGTCACCAGCGGATAGAGCTTCTTGCTGGCGAGGCACTCGCGCACGATGGTGTCCTTGTTGGAGGCAATCTCGTCGGCCGTGTAAAGCCCCAGCTCGACGAGCTGTGCGGCAAGCAGGTCCGTGACGCGCGTCGGCCATTCGATATCGCAGATTGCGGTGATGGCACGGCTCAGCACCTCGAGCGATGTGCCGCCGTAGGGGTTGGACGAATGCCCGCCCTCACTCTTCGTCTTGAGCACAATATCGGCGTAGCCCTTCTCGGCAAGGTCGGCATGCATAAGCCAGCCCTCGCCCGCGCCGTACTCGGCAGCTGGAACGATGCGGTAGTCACCCTCGTCGATCAGGTACTCAAGCTCAATGCCGCGCTCCTCGAGCGCGCGGCCGATGGCGCCTGCGCCGTACTGCGTAGTCTCCTCGTCCTGGCCAAAGGCCAGGAGCAGCGTGCGCTCGTGCTGCCAACCGTGCGCCAGCGCATACTCAACCGCCTCGAGAATGCCTGCGACCTGGTCTTTCATATCGATGGCGCCGCGACCCCAAATGTAGGTGTCGTCTACATGCCCGCTAAAGGGGGCGTGCGTCCAGTCAGCCTCGGTGCCGGGCACCACGGGAACCACGTCCATGTGGCCCATGAGCATAATGGGCTTGAGAGCAGGGTTGGAACCGCCAAGCGTCACCAACAGCGAATGGTCGACAAGCTCGACCTCGCCCGCCGCGAACACGCGCGGCCACGCCCGCTGCATATAGGCGCGCAGGTCGTCGAACGGCTGCCAGTTCACCGCCTCGGCATCCATACTCGAGATGGTCGGAAACGACAGCACGCGGCCCAGACGCTCGCACGCGCCAGCTTCGTCTATATCGGCGAAATCGTCCTCATGCGCAAAGAAGCGCCAAACCTCGGCCATGACATCCTTTCGATTGTGATGACGAGGGCCGCCCCACCGGAGCGGCCCTGCCACGTAAGCGTTTGCGGTCGGTTATTTGTCTTCGAGATAACGCGAGAGGAACTCGCGGGTGCGCTGGTGCTTGGGGTTGCCGAAGAGCTCGGCCGGCGCGGCATCCTCGAGCACCACGCCCTTGTCCATAAAGACCACGCGGTCGGACACCGTGCGGGCAAAGGCCATCTCGTGCGTGACGACGACCATGGTCATGCCGTCGGCAGCGAGCTTGCGCATGACCTCGAGTACCTCTCCCACGATCTCGGGGTCGAGCGCGGAGGTCGGCTCGTCGAACAGCATGATCTGCGGATTCATGCACAGGGCACGAGCGATGGCCACGCGCTGTTTTTGACCACCGGACAGGCGACCCACGGCGGCGTGCGCGAACTTTTCGAGTCCCACGCTGGTCAGATGCTCCATCGCGACCTTCTCGGCCTCGGCCTTGCTCATCTTTTTGAGCGTGACGGGCGCGAGCGTGCAGTTGTCGAGCACATCCATGTTGTTGAACAGGTTAAAGCCCTGGAACACCATGCCGATGTCCTCGCGGAGTTTATTGATATTGCAGCGCTCGGCCGTAAGGTCCTGGCCGTGGAACCAGATGTGGCCCGCGTCCGGGGTCTCGAGCAGGTTGAGGCAACGCAACAGCGTCGACTTGCCCGAGCCCGAGGCGCCGATGATGGTGACGACCTCGCCGGGGTTAACGGACAGGTCGATGCCCTTGAGTACCTCGAGCGAGCCGAAGCTCTTGCGCAGGCCCTCGACGCGGATGAGCGGCTCATTGGTCTGTGCGGCGGCCGCAACGCCGGTAGTGGCGGTATCTGCCATGATGATTCTCCTCGTCTTAAGCCTAGTTAGAGCTGGGCAGCGTGGCCGGAGCCTCGGCACCGAGTTTTTTGCCAAAGGCTTCGAGCAAACGGCTCGCCACGAGCGTCAGAATCAGGTAGACCACGAGCGCCACGCAGTAGACCTCCATCTGGCGATAGTACACGCCGGCGACGGTGGTGGTGGCGTACATGAGGTCAAACACGCCGATGACCGAAAGCACCGACGAATCCTTGATGTTGATGATGAGCTCGTTGGTGAGCGCCGGAATCGCATTTTTAATGCCCTGGGGGAACACGACTTTGCGCATAGCCTGCCACTGCGAAAGACCCAGCGAGCGTGCTGCCTCGGCCTGGCCGGGATCGATGGACTCGATGCCGCCGCGCAGGACCTCCATCATGTAGGCGGTGGAGTTGAGCGAGATAGTGACGAGGCCGGCGGTGAAGGTACTCCAAATCTGGTTGGCCTGGGCGGTCTCGAAGCCCATGCCACGCAAAACGGTGAAGCCCGCGTAATAGATGAGCAGGCCCTGGACCATCATGGGCGTGCCGCGCACGATGGTAGAGTAGATGGTCGCAAAGCCGCGGCCAATGCTCTTAAAGAAGCGCACCAGGTCGTTGTCCACGCGATCGAAGGTCTGAATACGCAGGAACACAAAGAGCAGCGCCAGGAAGAATGCGATGACGGTGCCGAAGGTGGCAAGCGCGATGGTGATCTCGATACCGCGGATAAAGAAGTCCCCGCTCTTGTAGGTCATGTAGACCAGGCTCGACAAAAAGTCGCTAGGGTTGGAATCCGAGACAATGCTCACCTGCACCAGGTCGATAAACGACATGACGCAGCGGTCCACGAAAAAGATCACCGCGATGGCGACCACGACGTAGCTGCCCAGGCGCGCGCCGTGGCGGAAACGCTCGGATGCGAACGGCGACTTTTCGCGATAGTCGCTCCAGCGCATGAGCTTGGTGACGAGCGCCGCCGCCGACACGACGAGCCAGGCCCAAAGAATCGCCCAAAGGCAATCCTGGAAGATACCGGTGGGGGCTAAGAAGCTCAGCGGCGTAGGGTTGCGCTGGCTAAACGCCAGGCCGAGCGCCGCGATAACGCTCGTGCCCAGGTATACATAACGGTGGTCGGCCTTGATAAAGGAGGCCAGACGATTGATGGTTTTCATGCTGCCTCCCTATGCCGGCTGACGGTCGAGACACGCGTCCCACATTTGGTCGCGCTCCTCTTGGCTAATGCCCTTGAGTGTCTTGTCGATGAGCTTAAGGAGCTTGTCCGAACCCTTGCGGCAGCCGACGTTTGCCGCGACCTCCTGCTTAAAGCCCTCGCCCTCGGCAAAATGAATGGGGACGATGCCCGGGTTTTGGGCCATATAGCCTTTCTCGTTCTCGGTGTTGTAGGTCACGGCGTCGCAGGTGCCCTGCAGCAGGTTCGAAAATACCGTGGGGACGGAGTCGACCGGGTTCTTGTGGACAACGCCCGGAATCTCGTCGATGACGGTATCGAGCATGGTGTCCTTTTGGCCGAGCACCGTGGCACCGCTGAAGTCGCTGAGCTTGGTGGCGTTTTGGTAGGGCGAGCCCTCTTTTACGAACAGGCCAAAGTCGCCGAGACAGTACGGAGCGGAGACGCCGACCGACTCCTCACGCTCGGGCGTGGCGCTCATACCGGCGATGATGAGGTCGATCTGGCCGTTGTTGAGCGAGTCGATAAGGCCCGAAAAGCTCTGCTTGACGGCGACGGGCTCGCCGCCGAGGGCCTTGCAGACGATCTTGGCGATCTGCACGTCATAGCCGTCGGCATAGGCGCCCTGCACGTTATCGATGGGGATGGTGTACTCGCTGGCCTCGGAAACCTGCCAGTTGTACGGGGCGTAGGCCGCCTCCATGCCAATGCGGATCTTATCCTTGCCGATCACGGAATCGGACAGGTCGTCGCGACCGCCGCCCGTCGTGGGCTGAACTACTTCCAGCGTGGAGGGGCGCTGGCAACCGGCAAGTGCGCCGGCGACGACGGAAGCGCTCGCAGCGAGAGCGCTACCCAAAAAGATGCGACGGCTGCATACCGGCTGTGGATGCGTGTCGCGTTGATGGGGAGAATGCATAATCTGCCTTCCCTGTTGAATCGTATGCTAACGACTTAACAGGATATACGCCAGCGACCAGCAGCGCAGCACAAGCTCGAAAAATTAATAGACACACGGTAGCCATTGGGAACGTCGATGTTTTGGCAATGCCAGCGAGCGCCGCCCAAAGCGAACAAGTTGGCATGAAAAAGGCAAGGCATAGACCTTCTGGTCATGCCTTGCCTTTTGAATGACAAATTGTCGCTTTGGGTGGCGCGCGGCGTCGACCGGCCCGCCGTTCGTCAGAACGGCGGAACCTCTAGAGCAGGGTGACGCTAAAGCTGCGGATATCCGTCTCACCCGGCGCCAGCGTGATGGTGTTGACCTTGTGCTCAAAAACGTCGTCCTCGGTGTCCATGGTGGTGTGACCGGTCCAGGGCTCGAGCGCCACAAACGGAGCGTCGTTGGCGGCAGACCACACGCCGATGTACTTAAAGCCCTCAAAGTCGATCTTGACGCCGTGGCCCGACTTGCGGCCGCGCAGCGTGAGCGTGGAGCCCGGAGTATCGGTGAACAGGATGGCATCGTTATCGAAGCTGCGATGCGTGATGGGCAGAACGTCCGAGTTATCGGGAGCCTTGTAGCTGCCCTCGAACGTCATAAGACCGTCGGGCGTGATGATGGGGGCCTCGTTCGTCCAAGCCTCGGTAAACGCCAGCTCGTAATCCTCGAACGCCTCGTCCTCGGCACCGGGGGCGGGCACGTTAAATGCGGGGTGGCCGCCCACCGAGAACGGCAGGTCCACGTCGCCGGTGTTGGTGATGGCAAAGGTCTGCGTGAGGGTGGCGTCGCCGGTCAGGGCATAGGTCATGTTGAGCTTAAAGTGGAACGGGAACGCTTTGAGCGACTCGGGCGTGTCGGTGATCTCGTAGGTGACAGACGAGCCGTCCTCCGACACCTCGACGATCTTGTGCTCCACGATACGCGCGATGCCGTGGCGAGCCATCTCGCAGGTGCCGGCCGCAGACGTCGCCGTGTTGTTGCGCAGCGATCCCACGATGGGGAACAGGATAGGCGCGTGCTTGCCCCAAAAGGCCGGGTCGCCCTGCCACAGATACTCGTTGCCGTTGAGGGCAAGACTCGTGAGCTGGGCGCCCATGGAATCGATGGCCGCGGTGAGGCCGCCGCGCTTGATGGTAGTGACGGTGGACATACTACTTCCTCCAATAGTAAACAAAGGTGTCGAGGGCTATTGTCCCACTCTTGGCGGCGGGGTTGAGCGGCGGACGCAGTTATTGAGCAATAGCGTAAAGGTCAAACCCGCCCTGCGGCGCGCTATCGACCGTGTCGGGCGCCTGTGAATTAAAACTCACCGGAACCATGCGCTTTGAGGCGCGGAAACGCGTGCCGTCGGTGGCGACGGGCGGCTCGTCGACCGTAAGCTCGTAGTCGCCGGGCTTGAGCTCGATGCCGTCACCTTCGGAATTGACGTATTGATACTCGTCGACTGCTTGTCCCTTGAGCGTGCGGCCAACGATATGGACGAGCATTTGGCTGTCGCCGCGCGCGGTGTCCCACGTCGCGCCGTCCTTAACCTCGACCGACACATGCACCGAGCGCGTGCGGCTGAGCGATTGTTCGACGGACATCTCGACCTTGGCGGCGTCTTGGCGCTGCTGCTCGACATGGCCCCAGATGCTGCCGATTGCCGAGCAGGCGATAACGCCAGCCATGAAGGCGATGAGGATGGGGCCAAGCGGCGAGCGACGTCCCGCATCCTCCTCGCGAGACAGATTGGGGCGATGCGTGGGTGCGGGCGCCTGGGCACCCTGCGAGGGCACGTCGAGAATGCTGAAAGATGCTGTACTGCCGGGGTCGATGGTGTGGCGCGGCTGCGGGGTCTTGGCCGGCGAGATGGACATGTCCGCCGGCTCATCGAGTGTGGCCGTGGCATCGGCCTTAGCCTCGTCGGCCTCGGCCTGGGCCCAGGCCTGTTCAAAGGTCAGGGGCTCGACGGGGTCGGAGGCGGCATCAGGCTCGACAGCGGCATCGTCGCCGGTCTCGTCCTCGTCGCTCGACACGTCACGCGGCGCGGGCTCGTCCCACTCCTCGTCCGGAGCCTCGCCCTCGCTATACCACCATTCAAAGTTATCGATATCCATACGGGGCGCCCCTTAGGCCTCGCAAATAAACACTTGCTAACCTTATACCCCCAGACAGCACTGGAGCTCGCATGGAATGTGATAAAAGGACCGCTCCTTTGTCACATCTGGAGGGCGACGGGGATTTGGATGCAGCAGAAGTCCTCTTGGTGAGACTCGTCGTAGCTCGTGGTATCCAGGTAGCAAAAGTCGAACGCATTGCCGATGGGCTGGAGCGTATGTTTGTCCATGCAGGCCACGATGGCACGAATGCCCTCGGGCTCGTACGGCATACCCCAGCGACTCATGCACAGGTACGTGCCCTCGGGCAGCACCTCGACGCCAATCTCTGCCAGATCGGCAGGATCGCTCGGTAGCATTTCCTCGGCTCCGCGCGGCAGCACGGCAAAGGAGCCAGCACCGGCGATGGGGTCGTCGGAATGCAGCGCCTCGCGACGCAGCATGGCGCCCCAACCGCGCATGGGGCGTGTACCCGTGAGCGCACGCATGCGCAGAATCGCGCGCATGAGCGTGGGGTGCAGCATCGAGCGGCCGCGCTCGATATCGCCCGGGAACTCCTCAAAGACCACGTAGCGACGCTCGAACTGCTTGAGCTCCGGTTTGCCCTCGCGCTCGCGCCAATAGACCGCCTCGTCGTAAAAACTCAGCCGCTCCTGCACGCTCGCACGCTCGGCTTTGAGCCCGGCAATCTGCTCGTCGAGCGCCTGCACCCGCGAGCGCAGGTGGTCGGTCATCTCTCCAATGTCGAACGTCGAGGTCAGGCGATCGATCTCGTCGAGTTCCAGCCCCAGGTCGCGCAACATGCAGATCAGACGCATGAGCGGGATCTGCGTGGGCGAATAGAAACGGTAGCCTTTTTCGTTAACCACGGCGGGCTTAAACAGACCGATCTTGTCGTAGTAGATGAGCGTTTGGCGCGAAACGTTAAACAAGCTCGCCATCTCGCTAATCGCATACATACCCGTCTGCATAGGTCCTCCCGATACACCCTTTGACACGAAAAGCCCGCCGCCCACAGGGGCAGCGGGCTCAAACATTACTCGTATCCTACCCTAAATGCGCCTATGACCAGCGCTTATAGTTGGCGCACGACACGCCGACGGCCTCGAGCGCCTTGGCGGCGATGTGATGCACCGCCTCATCGAGCGTGGCGGGGCCGTTGTAAAACGTGAGCACGGGCGGCATGAGCATGACGCCCGGCACGCGCGCCAGGCGTGCCATGTTGTCGGCATGGATCGCACTGAAGGGCGTCTCGCGCACCATAAGCACCAGGCGGCTCTGCTCTTTCATCTGCACATCGGCCGCACGCAGCAACAGGTTTTCGCTGTAGCCGCTCGCGATGCCGGCGAGCGTCTTCATGGAGCAGGGAGCCACGATCATGCCGTCGACCGGATAGGTGCCGCTTGCGATGGCAGCGCCGATGTTCTTGTTGTCGTAGACCACATCGGCATAGCACGCAAACTCGTCGAGCGTCATGCCGAGCTCCTGCTCGATGGTGATCTCTCCCCCGCGTGTAACGACAAGCGCCGACTCGGCGCCGGCCTGGCGCAGACACTTGAGACACTCGAGGCCCAGCGCAGCGCCGCTGGCACCAGAAACGCCAACGACAATGCGACGGGGACGGACAGAAGACTCAGGCATGACAACTCCTTAACTACTTGGTAGGGCTACTTACTAGAAAGCGAGCTCGGCGGCCCACTTGTCCTTGTCGATCTCCATGAACTGCGAGCGGATGAAGTTCTTCTTGAGGTTGAACGGGACCGTGCAGTCGAAGACGGCCTTGCAGGCGATGCCGTGCTCGCGGATCGAAGGATCGAACGCGGGGTCGTTGGACGGATCGAGCACGTGGCAGTGGCAACCGGGGATGGTGATGAGGTCCACGTCGGCCTGGAAGCGCGTGGTCATGGCCCACATCACGTCGCTCATATCGAAGATGTCGACATCCTCGTCAACAAGGATGACGTGCTTGAGCTCGGAGAACGCCGAGAAGGCGAGCATGGCGGCGTTGCGCTGACGGCCCTCGTCATTTTTGCTCGACTTCTTGAACTGCATGATGGCAACGAACTTGCCGCCGCCGCAGGGAGCGGCGTGGACGTTGAGCAGACGGCCCGGGATGGCGGTCTCGACCATCTTGTAGATGGAGGCCTCGGTGGGGATACCGGCCATGGACACGTGCTCGTGCGAAGGACCGATGCAGCTCTCCATAATGGGGTTGATGCGCGTGGTGACGGCGGTGATCTTGATCACCGGGCAGACCTTGGCGCCGCCGGTGTAGCCGGGGAACTCGGGCATGGCGTAGCCGTGGCCGTTAACGTCCTCGTTGATGGTCTCGTCGTGCATGAGGTAGCCCTCGAGCACGTACTCGGCATTGGCAATGCACTTCTGCGAAACGGTGACGCAGTCGGCAAGCTCGACGGCGCGGCCGCGTAGGGCACCGGCGATCTGCAGCTCGTTGAAGCCGAGCGGCGTGGTGGGAGCCTCGAAGCCGCAGCACATGTACACGGCGGGGTCCAGACCGATGGAGATGGAGATGGGCATATCCTCGCCACGCTGGCAGTACTCGTCAAAGAACGCACCCAGGTGACGGCTGCCCGGGGTGATCCACATGGCGAGCTTGTCCTTGTCGACGCAGGAGAAGCGGTGGATGGTTACGTCGGACTGGGTGCCATCGGGGCTCGTGCCGTAGGCGAGGCCCATGGTGATGTAGGGGCCGCCGTCAACGGGTGTGTTGGTGGGAGCGGGAACGATCTTACGCAGGTCAAAGCCCTCGTCGGTCGCCTTGTACACGACCTCCTGGCAGTCGACATGCTTGCCCTCGGCGATCTGCTCAGGGGCGATCAGGTTCTCGAAGCGCTTGCCGATCTCGAGGCCCAGGTGTTCCTCGTCCAGGTCGAGCAGGGCGGCAACGCGCTTGCGGCTGGCAAGCATACCGATGCAGACCTTGGCGTCGTCAAAGCCCTTGACGTTGTTGAAGACCATCGCCGGACCCTCTTTGGTCGGGCGTATGACGGTGCCGCCGGCACCGACGTGACGGTAGACGCCCGAGACCTCGGCATCGGGATCGACCTGGGTGTCGGTCTCGAGCAGCTGGCCCGGCATCTCACGCAAAAAGCCGAGCGCGGAACGCAGGTCGTGAATCTGGGAAGCATCGGTAGTGGACATGGCGTGCTCCTTTCGGGAGAGTGCCCGACGGCGGTGTGCCGCCGGGCGGGGTAACGTAATGGGTCCGCGGCGCTCACAAATGGAGCGCTCGACCACTCGAAGTTCAAGTGCTTGGCTGCTTACGGCCGGGGCGCTCGACCGCTTACATCAGGCCAAAGAGGTGGAACCAGGCGGCCTCGACCAGCACGACGACAAAGACGACCGCGGTGAGGGGGATGCCCATGCGCATGGCCTCTTTGGAGGTGTAGCCGCCGGCGTCCTTGCCTTCGCCGATAAGGATCGGCAGGTTATGGAACGGCAGGATGTAGTGGATGTTGATGGACGTGAAGACGATGAGCGCCACGGCGAGTGGGCTCACGCTGGAGCCGGCGGCAAAGCTGATAAATGCCGGCACGCACACGCCGAGCACGGCCATGACCGAACCCATGAACATGTGGATGATCATGGAAAGCGCGGCGACGAGCAGGGCGAACAAGAAGATGTTCTCGGGCACGGAGCTGGGGAGCACGACGTCGGCGATCCAGGCGTTCATGCCGGTGGCACCGCCCACGGAGCCCACGGCCATGGCGGCCGTCAGGAACATGAGGGACTTGATGTCGACAGCGTTCCAGCTGGCGGAAGTGAGGACTTCGCCGATGATGGGCATGGCGAGAGCGACGCCAATGGCCAGGGTGACCCAGCCGATATAGTCGCCCGAGACGGTGAGCCACAGCGCGATGGCGACGACAAGCCACACGATGGTGCGAATCTCCTTGACGGAGAGCTTGCCGAGCGCGGCCTGCTTGGCCACGATCTGCTCGCGATCGTAGACGAGCTCCTTGCTGGGCTTAAAGAGGAAAAGGCCCAGGAACAGGGTGCACAGCAGCGCAACCAGCATAGGCACGCTCATGTACAGGAACCAGTCGACGAAGGACGGGCTCATGCCGCCGGCCTCGGCGCTGTACTGCGCAACGAGCGGGTTGAGCGTGGAGTCGCCCGTCAGGAAGAACATGGAGCCCGGGGCTGCAGCGGCAAACACGAGAAAGCCGAGTTTGCCCTTGTCGTCGTCACCGTAGCCGGCGGACTCGGCGATGACCGAGACGACGGCGAGGATGAGGAAAGCGCGGGGGAACGGATGCGGGATCAGCAGCGACAGCACAAAGGTGAGCGCGAAGATCGAGATGATGAGCGACTTGGCATCGCGCACGAACTTGAGCATGAACGCGTAGGCGATGCGCTCGCCCAGGCCCGACTCCTTGACCGCGCTGGCGATGAGGTAGGCGCCGATGACGAGCCACATGGTGGCCTTAGTCCACGAGCTAAACGTGGAGGCGACCGTCGCCGAGATGCTCGCGGCGCCCGTGTCGTCCACGCACACCTTGAACAGAACGAGCAGCGCGCAGTAGAGCAGGCCCACAAAGCCCGGCTGTGCCACGCCACATGCCCAGAACACCACCGTGGCGAGCGTCAGCGCCAGACAGGTCTGACCGCCGACCGTGAGCTCGACCGTCGAGCTCAGCTCCGCCAAAGGAAGAAACTTCACCAGCAAAAAGACAACGATACCCAGCACAAAGCCAATTTCGCGCTTGGTGATCTTAAACGCCTTCTTTTCCGCTTCCATCTCCCCACCTTTCTTGTTGGGGGCGCTCCGGATTCGCAGCCACGTTGCCGCTTAAAAAGGGGCGCCCGTTATCGGACACCCCTTACGTTGCGCTGTGTTGCGGCAATACAGTTAAGCGGATTTTTTTGGATGAGAAGCGCCCTCTGGACAAAAACCGTCACAACATTCGACACTTTTCCTCGTTTTCGAGATTTTCGCCGAATGTTGTGACGGTTTGGATGTGACAAAGGGACTGTCTTTTTTACATAGCGAGGGCCATGCGGATGGATGGATCGCTGAGGGCCTCACGGAGCCAGGGGGCCAGCTGCTCGGGGTGACCCTGCAGGTAGCCGTCGAGCTCGGACGGGGCCACGCGGCGCACCTCCGAGATCTCCTCTTGGTTGATATGCAGCTCGCCCGGCCCAACATGGGCAAGGTAGACCTCGCACCATTCGCACTCGCAGCGGCCGTCGCCGTGGTCCTCGCGGTACACCACGCGTCCGAGGTGCCTGAGCTGATCGGGCTCGCGCGTAATGCCGAGCTCTTCGTTGATGCGACGCGCCGTGGCGGCCGCGACGTCTTCCCCGGGGAGCGGATGGCCGGCACAGCTATCGGCCAGCACCCCGCCCCACAGGCGCTTGAACGGACTGCGGCGACAGAGCAGCAGGCGCGCGTCTTCGCCCCGGCCCTCGACCAAAAGCGTCAGAAATGCCTGATGCAGGATGCCCTCGCCGGTATGGGCCTCGATGCGATCGACGGGGCCAAGCGCCTCGCCGGTCGCGGCATCGACCGCCACGACCTCGGCGCCTGCGCCGCCCTCATCCCAGCCGGCGCGCAGAATGCGGGCTGCGGCCTCCTCGAGCGCGGCGATGAGCTCCTTGGTGGTGTCGAGCACGCGCTGCAGGTCGTCACCGCTCGCCTGTTCAACATGAAAACCCGTGCTTGCAACTGCCGGCACGCCAAAGCGCGTGGCCAGCGCCGCCGCGATATCGTGCGCCGGGATCTCGTCTCGATGGCACGGAACGGCCAGGATGCTCACCGTCGCCGTACGGCCGGGCTCGGGGCGTGGAATGGCCTGCGCCGTGGCGCCCAGGTGTGCAAACTCCGGCGAGCAGGCATACACCGCCATGCCTCGCGGCGTCACCGTCAGCTGGGCCTCGAGCGCAAACTTGCCCTCGCCCACTGCAACCTTTGTCGTGTGCATACCCATGGGATCTCCTGTCGCCCGCGATGTACCCGAGACCATCTTCGCCTGTATTGCGACTATACAGGCAAGCCCTCCATGTGACAAAGGAACTGCCCCTTTGTCACATTCTGTTAGAGTTGCAGGAAGTGAATCCCGCTTATTCATGCGACATTGGAGTGACAACCTTGACCGCCGCAACCACGCCTAAAAGTAAGTCAACCGCCGCCGCACTCTCCCCCGCGCGCACCAAGCTCTGCCTGGCGCTGCTCGTGCTGTTGGGATTCTCGCTCGGCTGCTCCGAGTTCGTGGTCATCGGTATCGAGAGCGACTTGGCAACGGAACTCGACGTATCACTTGCTACTGCGGGCCAGCTCATCAGCGTGTTCGCGCTCGTCTACGCCATCGCGACGCCGGCGCTTGCGCTCAGCACGGGCCGCTTCCGCCGCTACCAGCTGCTCGTGTGCTATAGCATCGTCTTTACGCTCGGCAACTTAGTCATGGCACTGGCGCCCAACTTCCAGGTGCTCTTTATCTCGCGCATTGTCCTGGGCTCTGTCTCGGGCGCGCTGCTCGCCGTGGGCGTGACGTACATCCCCGAGCTTCTGTCCCCGCAGCAAACTTCGCTTGCCATCTCGGTGGTATATGGCGCGTTTTCCGTGGCGATGGTCTTTGTCACTTCGATCGGCAAGTTTGTGGCCGACACGCTCGACTGGCACGTTACCATGTACGGCACGCTTACCTTTGCCGCTCTGATCTGCGGAGCGCTCGTGGCGTTTATGCCGCGCGCCGGGCAAACCGACGAGCCCGCCACCTTTCGCGAGCAGGCGGGTCTGCTACGCGAGCCGAGCATCATCACCGGCATGCTCATCTTTTTGTTTGGCGTGGGCTCGGTCTATGTGTTCTACGGCTACGTGACACCTTATCTTGAGCAGGTGCTGGGCATGGGCACGGTCGAAGCCAGTACCACGCTTATGGCCTACGGCGTGTTCTGCCTGATCTCGAACATCCTGGGCGGATGGATCGATGCGCGTTTTGGCATGAAGGCGCTGCTTGTGACGTTTGTGCTGCAGGCGGCAGCACTGGTCGGGCTGTTCGCCGTGGGCAGCGCCATGCCGCTCGCGCTCCTCTTTGTCTTTAGCCTGGCAATGCTCATGTACCTGTTCTCGGTCTCGTGCATCACACACTTTATGGACGTGGCACGCAGCCGCCATCCCAAGTCGATGGTGCTCGCAAGTTCGGTTGAGCCCATGGCGTTTAACGTCGGCATTTCGTTTGGCACCGCAGTGGGCGGCGCCGTGGTAAGCAGCATTGGCATTGCGTACGTGGGCGCAGTGGGCGCCGCGTTCTCGCTTGTGGCCTGGGTGCTCACGCTGGTGACGATTAAGCTGGCACGTTGGGAGCGCAAGCGGGCGTAGGCGTAGATGCGATACTCGAGCTCGATGATGGCGATTGAAAGGAAACCGCATATGCAACGTGTACTGTTTATCTGTCATGGGAACATCTGCCGCTCGACGATGGCTGAGTCGGTGTTTACCGAGCTGGTGCACCGCGCCGGGCGCGCAGGCGAGTTTGTCATCGATTCCGCGGCGACCTCAACTGAGGAGATTGGCAACCCGCCACACCACGGTACCGTTGCCAAGCTACGCGAAGTCGGGTTTCCCGTCGTTGCGCACCGTGCTCGTCAGGTGCGTCGCGCAGAGTATGGCAACTGGGATCACATTGTCTATATGGATACTGAGAACGTGCGTGGCCTGCGTCGCATCTTTGGCGACGACCCCGATGGCAAGGTCTCGCGCCTGCTCGATTGGACCGATCGCCCCGGCGACGTGGCCGACCCCTGGTACACCGGCAACTTCGATGCCACCTACCGCGATGTGCTCGCCGGTTGCACCGCTATGCTCGAGCAGCTGTAGGCAAGCGAAGTCGCGGGCCACACCTTCGGCGCGAAACGAGCGTGGATTTTCTCCCACATGAAAAATGGGGGGTGCGGACGATTTCTTGGACCGCGCCTAGGCGTATCCAAGCTTCCTGCGGTACTCCATCGGGCTCAGCCACTCGAGGGACTTCTTGATGCGCCCATCCCGATAGTACACGAGGTAGGCCTCGAGCCTCCCCATGAACTCCTCGGCCGTCACGCCCTCCCAGTCCCTGTAGCGGAGGAACTCGTTCTTGGGGCGCCCGAAGAAGCCCTCGCAGGCCGAGTTGTCCGGGCTGCAGCCCTTCGCGGACATGCTCCTGGCCAGGCCGTTCTCCTCGCGGATCCCGATCCACTCCGGCCAGCGGTAGTGGCCGCCCCGGTCCGAGTGGATCGTCGTGCGCCCGCCCGCCGGCCTCGCCGCGCAGGCCTTGAGCAGGCTCGAGTTCGCGAGGCGCTTGTCGGGGTGCAGCCCGATCGACCAGGCGACGGGCATCCCGTCGAAGCAGTCGATGACCGGGCTCAGGTAGACCTTCTCGCCGCCCGGGAGCCTGAACTCGGTGATGTCGGTGAGCCACAGCCGGTTGGGCTCGTCGGCGTGGAAATTCCTGTTCACGAGGTTCTCCGGCGCCTTGGAGACCTCGCCGGCGTAGGAGCTGTAGCCCCGGGCGCGCCTCTTGTTGTAGACGACCTCGAGGCCCTCCTCGCGCATCACGCGGGCCACGCGCTTCTCGCTGGCGCGGACGCCCTCGCGGCGCAGGCGCGCCCAGACGGTGCGGTACCCCCAGCACCCCGAGCCCTCGCGGAAGATGCGCACCACGCGGTCGCGTATGTCGGCGTCGCGGTCGCGCGGCGCGGCGACGCGGGGCCTCCAGTACTCA
>DBFOIV010000105.1:0-6901 GCA_048489175.1 Collinsella sp.
TGCGCTGTTTGGCTCGCTTGGCCTGCTTGTCCTGGCTATGATTGCCACGGCGGTCCTGGGGGTCTTCTTTAAGATGTTCGCCGACATTGCCGTGATGCACTTTGCGGTGACCGGTCGCGTCGAGAGCGCGTTTTCGCTCGATAAGGTTTGGGCAGCCTTTAAGAACAATAAGACCAAGCTGTTCTGCGCTTCGTTCCTTCCCGAGTTTTTGACGGGCCTGGTCGCCATCGTTGTCACATGGATCTTGACGGTCGTCTTTGGCGCCGTTGCCTCTGTCGGTATGTATAGCTACTACTATCGTCCTACGGGTATTGAGGCGATTGTTGCCGGCGGTGGCATCACACTCGTGCTGTTCCTGGTGCTGGTCGCTTTTGTCACCGTATTTCTTACGGTCTTTGGCAAGATGCTCAAGCACCGTGCCGTTGGCTATTGGGTCGCGCGTTATGCAAGCGAGTGGGCCGACGAGGACAAGGATGACGTCCTGACCTTTGTATTGCCCTTCGAGAAGAAGTCCACTCCCTCGGGTTACAGTGCTCCGGATATCGCGCCTGAGCCCAAGCCCGCGCCCGAGCCGGCGCCCGTGCCTGAGCCTGCGCCTGCGCCTGCGCCTGAGCCCGAGCCGGCGCCCGAGTCGGCACCTGCACCTGAGCCGGCGCCCGCGCCTGAGCCGGCGCCCGAGTCAAGTTCCGACGAGGACCCTCAGGACGAGTAGCATGCCGCCTGCTATTTGGGGACGGGGTAGAAATGGTAGAAATAACGCTTGACAGATGAGCGGGGGCGGACGTTTCGACGCGTCCGCCCCTGCTTTGCTTTAGCCAGGCTGTTATGGATGGGTGTGACGACTACTCGTCGTGTTTCTCCTCGCGGCGAGCGGCGGCGCGGGCTTCGTGGATGCCCTTGATTGCGGCATGGCGAGCCGTGCGGGCGTCGTGGATGGCGTCACGAGCCTCGGCGGTCGTCGCCTTGGCAGAGCGCAACTTGGCGGCCAGATCGGGGTTGGTTTCGGCGACCGCGGTGATCGCGGGGCCGTCGAGCTCCTCTTGCGTGGGCTCGGACAAAAAGTCGATAGCATACTGGGCGGCCACCATGGAGCCCTTTGCCAGCACGGTCTCGTCGATCTTGTAGAAGCAGGAATGTTGGGCGTACGTGGCGCCAATTTTGGGGTTACGCGTACCTACAAAGGCGAGCACGCCCGGCACACGGCGCAGGTACTCCGAAAAATCCTCGCCCGAAAGTGTGCCGCGATAATGGCCTTGGCCGGCGGGACCCAGACACTTAATTACGGCCTGACGGCAGCGCTCGCTCGAGGCCGCGTCGTTTTCGACCTTGTAGTTGGCGATGGTGTAGTCGGTGAGCTCTGCCTCGGCGCCCAAGGCCGCCGCGGTATGCTCCACGATGCGGCGCATAAGCTCCGGCATTTCCTCGTGGGTTGAATCGCCGTAGGTGCGTACTGTGCCGGCGAGGTAGGCCGTGCCGGCGATAACGTTGCGCGCGGTGCCGCCGTGCAACTCGCCGACGGTGATGACGGCCGGCTCGTAGGGGCTGATCTCGCGCGAGACGATGGTCTGCAGGGCGTTGACGATCTCTGCGGCCACCATAACGGCGTCGTGACCTCGCTGGGGCCTGGCGCCATGGCACGAGGTGCCGCGGACGTCGATGCGGAACCAGTCGGTATTGGCCATGCGCGGACCGGGCTCGCAGCTCACGGTGCCGGCGTCAACCTCGCTCCAGATATGCGCGGCGTAGGCGCCATCGACGCCGTCGAGCACGCCCGTGCCGATCATGAGTTTGGCGCCCTGACCGTTTTCCTCGCTGGGCTGGAAGACGATGCGGACTTCGCCGTGGATGTCGTCGGTCATATGGCGCAGGATTTGCAGCGTGCCGAGCATCATGGCGATATGGCAGTCGTGGCCGCAGGCGTGCATGCAGCCCTCGTTGACGCTGGCGAACTCCTCGCCGGTCTGCTCGGTGACGGGCAGGGCGTCGATGTCGGCGCGCAGCAGGATGCGGCGGCGTGGCGTGCCGTCCTCGCGGTAGGCATCCGGCGCGGTACCGCGAAGCGTTGCCACCAAGCCGGTCTTGAGCGGACGCTCGTAGGGGATATTCATGGCGTCGAGCTGGTTGGCGATGTCGGAGGTCGTGCGCTCCTCGGCAAGGCTCAACTCCGGGTGCTTATGGAAGTGCCGACGCTGCTTGATGATATAGGGCTCAAACTCGGCGGCGATATCTTTGATGGCTGCGGTGACGTCGTCAGCCGCGCGAGCCTCGGTCGCCGCCATAATCTGCTGTGCCTTGGTCTTCGTCATGGTCGATTTGCTCCTTGCTGGGTTGATCGCAAAATCGTACAGGCTCTCTCCAGTATGCCACCTGCCGCTAGGGCTGGTAAAGTTGCCGTTTGCCGCTTGGGGTTTTGTTACAAGGGCGGGGGAGTACACTCGGGGGTGTTGAATTTCCTGCCAGAGATGGGGATGCCCATGCAACATATCGATCGGATTATCCGCTCCAAGAACGTCTTTACCGCGCAAGACGGCATCGATACCGCCCGCGAGCTGGCGATTGCCATCGCAGGCGACCGTATCGTCGCAGTCGGTGCGTCCGATGACGTGATTGCCGCCGCGCCTGCCGCCACGCCGGTTATCGACTACGGCGAGCAGTTTGTCTGCCCCGGTTTCCATGACGCTCATCTGCACTTCTTCCATACCTCGGTCGGTTCCTCGCCGTACATGCTCATGGATATGGGCACGTCCGAGGCGGCGCTGGTGCAACATGCGCTCGAGTTTTCCCAGGATCTGCCTAGTGACGCTTGGGTTGTGACGCAGGGCTGGCGCGATTACCGTTGGGATCCGCCCGAGCATCCTACCAAGGCGTCGCTCGATGCGGCATTCCCCGATCGTCCCTGCGTTATGTATTCGGGCGACGGGCACACGCTTTGGCTCAACAGCCGCGCACTCGAGGCGCTCGGCGTCACGCGCGGCAGCGAGCCACCAGCGGGCGGCTGCTACGACAAGGATGCAAACGGCGAGCTCACGGGCATTGCTCACGAGGCAGCTGCTATGCAGCTGTTGCCGCGCTGTCTTGAATGGCTGGGCGAGGACCGCATCGCGAGCGCTTACGCCGACCAGATGAAGCGTATGGCCGAGCAAGGCATCACCTCAATCTGCGATATGTCGCTCATGCCCATGCCGGGCTGTGACTTTATTCGCGACGATGTTTACGACAAGCTGCAAGCCGCCGGCAAGCTGGGCATCCGCGCCCATCTGTTCCCCACGCTGCTGGATGACCAATCGCGCTTGGAAGAACTCCAGACCCGCTACGCAAACAACGCGCTGCTCTCGGCGCCAGGCTTTAAACAGTTTTTCGACGGTGTGTCGAGCGAACACACGGCATATCTCACCGAGCCCTATACCAATCCGCGCTTCCCGGGCGACCAGGGCCGTCTGACGGTTCCTGCCGAGCGTATGCGCAAGCTGGTCCTCGCTGCCGCGGAGCGCGGCCACACCGTGCGCATCCACGTTATTGGCGACGGTGCGATTCATGCCGCGCTGGATATCTTCGAGGAGGCCGCCGACCTGTACGGCCTGCCCCAGCACGGCCATAACACACTCGAGCATCTGGAGAACCTCTTGCCCGAGGACATCGATCGCCTGCGCAAGCTTAACGTCGTTGCCTCGAGCCAGCCCTGCCACATCACGCTCGACCCGGGTGGCCCGGAGCGCGACCTGGGCCTGGAGCGCAGCCGCATCATGTGGCCGTTTGCGACCTATAAGCAGCGCGGCATCCGCCAAGCCTTCGGCACCGATAGCCCCATCACAGCCGTTACCAGCATGAACGTGCTCTACACGGCCATCACGCGCCAAGACCCTCGCAGCCACTGGCCCGAGGGCGGCTGGTTACCGAGCGAGCGCATCGACGCAGCAACAGCCCTACGCAACTACACCCTGGGTAGCGCCTATGCGGCAGGCGACGAGCAAAACCTCGGCAGCTTGGAGCCAGGCAAATACGCCGACCTGGTAGTCCTGGACCAAAACCCGCTCACCATCGACCCCCAAGAGCTCCAGGCCACCAAGGTTCAGGCCACCTACCTGGCAGGTAACTTGATTTACGAGTGCTGACGTTCATACCGCACCGTTAAACGCGGCTCGGGCAGTCTATTTTGGGATGGCGCTCGAGCCGCATTTGTTTGCCGATGGGGGTTCGCTAGGAGCGTCCCCGCTCTGTTGGATTTGGGCGCGGGGTTGAGGTGCTGCTGCCTTGTGCGCTCAATTTGGACATCAGCAATGCTGACTCTTAGTGTTTTGCATACTTCCCATTACAGATTGCATAAAAAGGCTGGGATGTTCTTCCTGATCCTGATGTACCCCCGCCCGTGCCGTGCAAAAAACGGAGTATTCAGCACCACGAGCTCTGCCGGTGCCGCTGCAGTCGGGTGGCATTGCGGAGATCGACGTCATTTTGGGGTCCGACGTGGCGCGAGGCATGCTTGTCTGTCTCGACGAGGCCTGTCTGCCGACCCAAATCGCCGGTCGAAGGCGTCCTTGGGACCAATATGGTGTGTCTGGCGCGTATGCAGCCGTCCTGGTCTGCTGAAAACTCCCAAAAATGCACGATGCTCCCCAGGGGACCCGTGCGCGCAACGAAAACCATGCCCATGTCGCTATCCGCATCGCCTTTTTGCTGCACTGACTTTTCTGAATGCCGGGCTCGAATTAGTTAACCTGCCTCCCGTGTGGCTCCGGAGGGGCGGGGCATAAGGTTTATCGCGAGTTCCGCACGAGCCGAAGGCCACTTAATGTGGCCTTCGTGCGAGCAGGACTGCCCGAGCAGGAAACCTTATGCCCCGCCCCTCCGGAGCCACACGGGAGCCACTGCTAAGTTATCCCCCGGCATTCAGAAAATCTAAGTGCCAAAAAATAAGATTTTTTGACTCCGTGTTGTATAACCCGCCATTCGTGGGTACCATTCAACGCGTACGCAAACGAAGTAGGGAAACCCGCACGGTTCAACCGCGCGGCCCACAAAGGAGGAAACAAGCATGTCGTCTTTGAAGCCGCTTGCAGATCGCGTCCTGGTCAAGCCCGACGAGGCCGAGCAGAAGACCGCCTCTGGTCTGTACATCGCCAGCAACGCTCAGGAGAAGCCGCAGCGCGGCACCATCGTTGCCGTGGGCGCCGGCAAGGTCAACGACAAGGGTGAGCGCATCCCCATGGACGTCAAGGTTGGCGACGTTGTCATCTACGGTAAGTTCGGTGGCAACGAGGTCAAGGTCGACGGCGAGAAGTATCTGCTGATGCGCGCCGACGACATCTACGCTGTCGTCGAGGCCTAGTCTCGTCAGAATCTCTGATTCGTCTTTGAGCGCGCCCGCCGCATAGGACTCGGAAGCGGCGACGCGAGTCACATTTCTTTTGGAGGATTACCCACTATGGCAAAGAACATTACGTTCAACACCGATGCCCGCGCTAAGCTCGCCAAGGGTGTCAACACTCTGGCCGACGCCGTTACCGTCACCATGGGCCCCAAGGGCCGCTATGTCGCTCTGCAGCGCACGTTCGGTGCTCCGACCATCACCAACGACGGCGTTTCCGTCGCCAAGGAGATCGAGCTCGAGGACAACATCGAGAACATGGGTGCCCAGCTGGTGAAGGAGGTCGCCACCAAGACCAACGACACTGTGGGTGACGGCACCACCACCGCAACCCTGCTCGCTCAGGCCATCGTCAACGACGGTCTGCGCAACGTCGCCGCTGGCGCCAACCCGCTGGCCATCCGTCGCGGCATCGACAAGGCCGTCAACGCCGCCGTCGCTGAGATGAAGAAGCAGGCCAAGCCGGTCGAGACCAAGGAGCAGATCGCTTCCGTCGGTACCATCTCCGCCGGTGACCCCGAGGTCGGCGAGAAGATCGCCGAGGCCATGGAGGTCGTGGGCAAGGACGGCGTCATCACCGTCGAGGATTCCCAGACGTTCGATATCACCATCGACACCGTCGAGGGCATGCAGTTCGACAAGGGCTATGTCTCCGCTTACTTCGTCACGGACAACGACCGCATGGAGGCCGTGATGAAGGATCCGTACATCCTCATCACCGACCAGAAGATCTCCAGCGTCCAGGACATCATGCCCGTTCTCGAGGCTGTCCAGCGCGCCGGCCGTGGCCTGCTCATCATCGCTGAGGACATCGACGGCGAGGCCCTGCCCACCCTCGTCCTCAACAAGATCCGCGGCGCCCTCAACGTCTGCGCCGTCAAGGCCCCGGGCTACGGCGATCGCCGCAAGCGCATCCTCGAGGACATCGCCGTCCTCACCGGTGGCCAGGCTGCCCTGGACGAGCTGGGCGTGAAGGTCGCTGACATCACCGCCGATATGCTCGGTACCGCTAAGTCCGTCACCATCTCCAAGGACAACACCGTCGTCGTCGGCGGCGCTGGCTCCAAGGAGGCCATCGACGCCCGTATCGCTCAGATCAAGGGTGAGATGGAGAACACCACCTCTGACTTCGATCGCGAGAAGCTCCAGGAGCGCCTGGCCAAGCTCTCCGGTGGCGTTGCCGTCATCAAGGTCGGCGCTGCTACCGAGTCCGAGCTCAAGGAGATCAAGCATCGCGTTGAGGACGCCCTGCAGGCTACCCGCGCTGCTGTCGAGGAGGGCATCGTCGCCGGTGGCGGCGTCGCCTTCATGGACGCTGCTCCTGCGCTCGACGCCGTTGAGCTCGACGACCCCGAGGAGAAGATCGGTGTCGACATCGTCAAGAAGGCTCTGACTGCTCCGGTCGCTACCATCGCCAAGAACGCTGGCTTTGAGGGCGCTGTCGTGGTCGACAAGGTTGCCGAGCTGCCCGCCGGCCAGGGTCTCAACTCTGCCAACGGCGAGTGGGGCGACATGATCGAGATGGGCGTCCTTGAC
>DBFOIV010000106.1:0-29134 GCA_048489175.1 Collinsella sp.
CAAGCTTGAAGCCGAGGTCGTGCCCAACCTTATGAAGGGTTTCGACATCGACGAGACCCAGGCCGAGTTTGTTGCCGAGCTCAAGCTCCGCAACATTAACGAAGAGTACATCCTCAACCGCACCAAGGACATCGCCAAGCTTGAGAGCGAGATTGCCGAGCTTGAGGAGATCCTCTCCAGCGAGGAGAACATCAAGAAGGTCATCAGCGACGAGCTGGCCGCGGTCAACAAGAAATATGTGATGCCGCGTCGCACGGGCAGGATCGAGCCCCATGAGGTTATCGAGGTAAGCTTGGAGCCCGAGGTCGAGGAGTACCCGGTGACCATCATGCTCTCGCGCGATGGCTATCTTAAGAAGATGACGGACCGCGTGCTCAAGAAGGCGACCACGCTCAAGTACAAGGACGGCGACAAACCCTTTATCGAGTTCCCGTCCTCCAATACGCACGAGCTGCTCGTGTTTACCAACAAGAGCCAGGTGTATAAGTGCAAAGTCGCGGCGTTTGAGGATACCAAGTCGGCACAGCTGGGCTCGTACCTGCCGACCGATCTCGAGATGGAACCCGACGAGAGCGTCATCTGGGTCATCGACCCCGAGGACTACAAGGCCGACGTGCTGTTTGTCTTTGAGAACGGCCGCGTGGTGCGCGTCGCGCTTTCTGGATACGTCACCAAGACCAACCGCAAGCGCCTCAAGAACGCCATCTACGGCGGCAGCAAACTGCTGTATGCGCAGGTGCTTAAGGAGGACCGCGACCTCGCGCTGGTCTCGAGCGACTACCGCCTGATGAACTTCAACACGTCGTTGCTCAAGACCAAGACGACCACCAACACGCAGGGCGTCCAGGCCTTTACGGCCAAGAAGGGCCGCTCGGTCACCACCGTCGGCACAACCGAAGAAATCCTTGGCGCCGGCGTCTCGGCCGAAAAGTTCACCGCACAGAGCCTACCCTCCGCCGGTGCCCTCATGAAAGAAAACGACATGCCGAGTCTGTTTGACTAAAACAACGGTGGCCAAACCGTCATGGGTTTACAAAGCAGCGGGGCCCGGAGCGCAGCAACATCGCGCTCCGGGCCCCGCTCGTTGCAACGTAGTCGGAATAATAGGAATCCCCGTTTTTCACTCCTGCAATCCCACGGCACAAGACATGTTAAGCCGTTAGCAAAACTTGCAAAAATTAGCAAAAGTTGCAAAAACTAGCAAAACCTGCAAAAGGGCCACCATGGATCGCAGCAAATGGCTCCGCCATGCCAGGCATGCTCGAAGATATTATCGAGCGAACCAAAGAAGCGGCAGATAGCCGCCTCTCACAGCCTCGCGCGTGCATAAGCGGCGTTGAGATTGGGCCAGTCGGCATCGATTGGACATATGCTCAGGAGACTCAGGGTAACTGGCGCACGTGCATGAATGGCGTCTTCAGGCAACTCGAGAAGCATGACATCGAGCTTCTCTCGAAACGACCTATCGGGAGCTTTCCGATAAAGACATTGAGTTTTTGCTCGCGATGCTGCCCGATTCTGGCCCCAGCAGGGTCTCGGAGATAGCCAAACGCATGGGCGTCGCCAGCAACTACGCAAGCCAATACAAACGCCGCCTCCTGGAGGACGGCGTCATCGGAGAGCGCGGGCGTGGTCTCGTCGGCTTTGACATCCCCGCATTCAGGGAATTCTTGAACGAGAAGGCGTTTTAGAACGCCGGAATTGTCCGCGGAAGCATCAACGCATGGCAATCAGCAATCCTCTTGGTAAGGGCAGCAAGCATTTCCGCCAACGCTGATTGCCATGCGCCCCTCTTGTCCTTAGGCGAGCTTGCGAGCGAGCTCTCGCACCCCTTCCAACTTGGGCGACGATGCCATGCTGTCGCGCTCGGTCATACCGCTGATGGTGACAATGCCCTGGTCCTCCCACTTGCAGTACGCGCAGGCTGACTTGTACATAGCGATCGCCGCATCATAGACGCCCTCGCTGTGGCTATCGAGCAAAAGGGCCGTCTTGGTGAACGGGAAGCCCGTGGCACCAAAGGCGTACAGGCGGTCGATGGCGGCCTTCTCCTGCGCAGTGATATCAAACCAGTAGATAGGCGAAGCGAAAACAACCATGTCGGCGTCTTTCAGCGACTCGATCACGTCGGCCATGTCATCCTTCTGCACGCAGACGCCCTCATGGGCGAAGCAATACTGACACCCCAGGCAACCAGCGATTTTCTTGCTGGCAACGCGGACGACCTCAACCGTATGGCCGCCCTCGCGCGCGGTCTCGGCAAACGCCTCGACCATGGTGTCGGTATTGGCACCCTTGCGCGGGCTGCCACTCAATACAACGATATTCATAGGATTCCCTCTCCTTCATGCTGCAGGCGCGCAGCATGTTTTCTTGTAACCAAAACGAATGGAGTTAATCAATCGCCTCGTTTCAGCTACTCCCTCTCTTTAGAAGAATCGTTGCTGGAGACTTGGCATTAAATCAAGGCACGCCTTATTTCAGATACTCCTCAAAAAATGCCTTCAGCTTTCCAAACGGAATGATGTCCATCTGATCGTAAAGGTCGGTATGGCTGGCACCAGGGATAATGAGCAATTCCTTGTTGTCCCCGGTCAGCTTGCCGTACGCGGTTTCGCTGAAATAACGGGAGTGCGCCTTCTCGCCGTGCGCCAGCAGCACGGCAGAGCGGATCTCGCCGGCGTACTGCAGAATCGGCATGTTCATAAACGACAGCGAAGACGTCACATTCCAGCCGCCGTTGGAGTTCAGGCTGCGGGGATGGTAGCCTCGCGGGGTCTTGTAGTAGGCGTAATAGTCCTTCACGAACTGCGGCGCGTCCTCCGGCAGCGCATCGACCACGCCGCCCGCCAGCGCGTAGCTGCCGTTTCTGTAGTCCTCGGTGCGCTGCGCGTTCAGCGCTTTCCGCTTTTCGAAGCGCTCCTGCTCGGAATCCTCGGCGTCAAAATAGCCGTTGGCGGTCACGCGGGTCATATCGTACATGGTCATAGCCGCGGTAGCTTTGATACGGGTGTCGATGGATGCGGCGTTGATTGCCATTCCGCCCCAACCGCAGATGCCGATGATGCCGATGCGCTCCGGATCGACGTTTTCCTGTACCGAGAGGAAGTCCACCGCTGCGCAGAAGTCCTCGGTGTTGATGTCCGGCGATGCTACATAGCGGGGCGTACCGCCGCTCTCGCCGGTATAGGACGGGTCGAAAGCAAGCGTGAAAAAGCCCAGTTCCGCCATCTTCTGCGCATATAGGCCGGACGATTGCTCCTTCACCGCGCCAAACGGGCCACTGACGGCGATGGCGGGCAGCTTGCCTTCCGCGTTCTTCGGCACGTACACGTCGGCAGCCAGCGTGATGCCGTATCGGTTGTGGAAGGTCGCCTTGCTGTGCCCCACCATCTCGCTTTCGGGGAACACCTTGTCCCATTCCTGCGTCAGTTTCAACTGCTCCATGCCTAAGCCTGCTTGTCAATCGCTTTAAGGTATTCCTCGTCGTCCACGGGCTCCAACCACTCGTTGGAGGTCTCCTCACCAGGAACTTCCACCGCGAGATGGGAGAACCAGCTGTCAGGCGCCGCACCGTGCCAGTGCTTTACGCCCGCGGGAATATTCACTACATCGCCAGGGCGCAGCTCTTGTGCCGGTTTGTCCCATTCCTGGTAAAGCCCTCGGCCAGCCACGCAGACGAGAATCTGCCCGCCGCCATTTTTGGCGTGATGGACGTGCCAGTTGTTGCGGCAGCCGGGCTCGAACGTAACGTTGTAAATGCCGACCTGCTCGGTGGAAAGGGGCGCGAGGTAGCTTTGCCCGATAAAGTACTTCGCGAATGCGTCGTTGGGGGTGCCGATAGGAAAGGCCATCTCGTTTTGGTGCTCGGCCTTTGCGTCGGCGGCATCGTCATCCGCCCAGACCTCCTTCGCCATGCGGAAGGCCGCCCATGCCTTGGGCCAGCCCGCGTAAAACGCCGCGTGCGTAAGGATCTCCGCTATCTCCGCCCTGGTCACGCCGTTGTTCTTTGCGGCCATCAGATGATATTGGAACGAGGAGTCCGTCAGGCCCTGCGCCATTAGGGCCACAACCGTCACCACGCTGCGGTCTCGAAGGGAAAGCTCGCCCTCTCGGCTCCACACCTCGCCGAACAGCACATCGTCGTTGAGCTGTGCGAATTTGGGGGCAAAGTCCCCCAGAGCATCCCTGCCCGCCGTCTGCTTAATCGTCATGTTTGATTCCTCCTGTCGATGGTTTTGAGTGCAAAACTGCTTCCGTGCAGCTAAGCCGCGCCTAGACTCCCATGCCCATTCGTCGCGCCTGTTCCAGAGCAGGATGCCCGGCGATTTCGCCCACGCCGTTCACGCCGCCGGCGAAAACCGTTCCGGCAAGCGTGCGCCTTTGGCGAAAATCCCTTGCGCTCCCGATTTGTATTGACGAGAATGAAGGTAATACCTAAACCTGACTTTAGGTCAAGGGATGAAATCGAGTTTTATTCGGAGGACCCATGTACACAATCGGACAGGTGGCGGAGATGTTCGGTCTGCCCGTTTCCACGCTGCGTTATTACGATAAGCAGGGATTGTTTCCGGAATTGGAGCGGACGTCCGGCATTCGCCGATTCGGCGATACGGAACTCGAGGCGCTTCGGGTCATCGAATGCTTAAAGAAGGCTGGGATGGAGATCAAGGACATCCGGCTGTTCATGGAATGGTGCGCGGAGGGCCCATCGACATATCCCAAGCGCAAGGCCATGTTCGAGGAGCGAAAGGCCCACATGGAGTCGGAGATCGCGAAGATGAACCGCGCGCTGGACATGTTGAAGTTCAAATGCTGGTACTACGAGCAGGCGATTCAGGATGGCAACGAGGATAGACTGAAGGCGCTGATTCCCGACAATTTGCCGGAAGAGATCAGAGATACCTACGATAACGCCCACGCTCAATAATGCCGCCCGATGCTCAAGGGGGTTTTGGCAAGGAGTCGTTTTAGGCAGACATGTAAAAAGAAAGCATCCGAACCAGAGGGCTCGGAGGCTGTTATTCCCGTTATTCCCATAGGCATAAGCGCATCTGTTCGCGATTGCCTATCGATGCTCTGCCTCGAGCACGGCAGACACCGCATCGAGGAACTCCCGCACATGGTCTGCGGGGTGCGACGAATGAAGCAGCCCGTAAGACACGAGACAGTCCCAATCGGTAGGGACGGTTTTGAGCATGGGGTGGACGTTGGCCCACAACGGCAGCGTCGCAAGCGCGAGGTCCTCGTTCGCGCCGCGATTGAAAACCTCCACCCGATATTGCGGGAAGTCTACGAGCGCGATTTGAGGATGATGCAAGAGTATCTCGTCGCGCACGCGGTCGATTTCAGCGTTCCAGCCCCGGCGTATAAGCATAAGACTGTGATTATGGAGGTCGTCGAATGTGACGATGTCGCGTTTGGCGAGTTCGTTGTCGACGGGAACGGCGCACCAGAGCGGCTCGCGCGAAAGCTCGAGGCCCAGGCACCCGCGCTCTTTAAGAAAGGCATCGTCGAAAATCCCCGCCACGATATCCATGTCTTGCCCGAGGTTCGCCAAACCGCGCGCCGCCGAGGGTGTGTTTTCAAACGTGACCACCTGAAGGCTCATGCCAGGGCAACGTTCCTTCACCTTCGGCCACAGCTTCGTGAGCGGCGTGCTGGGCGTCATGAGCGACACTCCCACGCGGATGATGCGCTTTTCTCCACGCTCGGCGACGCGGGCGCGTGCAATTGATTCTTGAGAGTACTGCACGATATGGCGGGCGTCGGCGAGCAGCGACCTGCCTGCTCGCGTAAGCGAAAGCCCCTGATGCGATCGGTGGAACAGCGTAAGGCCTAGCCGCGACTCCAGCAGGTTCATCTGCTTGATGACGGCCGTGGGCGTGATGAAGGACTCTTGTGCCGCTTTGGAGAAACTGCCCGCCTCCGCCACGCGGATGAAAGTGTCAAGCTGTGGGTTGTACATCGATCCTCCTGTCACGCATTATGTGCCGTATATACCCCATGGTTATATCCATCATTCCAACGTGAACTTCTCGCACGTCAGTAAACGCCGTAGCCTTGTATTCGAAAAGTCACCATTAAGGAGGAGACCATGGAATATCTGAAGCTCAACAACGACGTCGAGATGCCCATCGAGGGTTTGGGCACCTTCCTCATGACCCCGGCCGAGGCCGAGGCGGCCGCAACCGCCGCGCTCGCGGCTGGCTACGAGCACATCGACACCGCCAACGCCTACATGAACGAGCGCGCCGTGGGCCGTGCCATCGCCAAAAGCGGCATCGCGCGCGACAAGATCTTCGTCTCCACCAAGCTCTGGCCGAGCGTCTACGACGCGGGCATGCCGGCGGTGGACGCCACGCTCCAGCGCCTGGGGCTCGACTACGTCGACATGCTCATCCTGCACCAGCCGGTAGGCGACTACCTGGCCGCGTGGCGCACGATGGAAGAGGCGTACCGCGCAGGCAAGGTGCGCGCCCTCGGCCTCTCCAACTTCCCGCAAGACAAGATCGCCGAGGTCATCGAGGTCGCCGACATCAAGCCGCAGCTCGTAACCGTTGAGTGCCACCCCTACCACGCCCAGCGCGACCTGCGCGCCTACCTCGCGCCGTACGGCACGGTGATCGAGGCGTGGTACCCGCTCGGCCACGGCGACAAAGGTCTTCTGGATGAGCCCGTCTTCGTCGCTCTCGCCGAGAAGCACGGCAAGACCCCGGCCCAAGTGATCCTGCGCTGGCACGTGCAGATGGGCACCTCCATCATCCCCGGCTCCAAGAACCCCGCCCACATCGCCGACAACGCGAACATCTTCGACTTCTCCCTCACCGAAGACGAGATGGCCGAGATTGCCAAGCTCGACGGGACCATGACCTACTACACCGCCACTGAGGAAGCACTCGAGGGCTACCTGGCCATACGCCCCGATTTCGACGCGCAGGAGTAGCGCTCAGACGATAACGGACCAACCAAGCCGCCGCCGAGGACCAGTCGGCTGTCGAGGACGAGCCCGCCGCAGTGCCCGCTGCAGACGGCAACGTCCTCGTGGCCTACTACTCGGCACAGGGCCACACCGCTGTCGTAGCTCAGGCCATCGCCGACGAGCTCGGCGCCGATCTCTTTGAGGTGACACTTAGAACCCGCGGGTTATAACACCGTGCGCACCCCAGCGTTATAGAACCCTCACCAACGGAAACTTCCGCCGACGCGGCTCCCCTCGTATGGTGGATACGTCAAGTTGCGAGAAAGGAAGGCACCATGAACTACATCACCTTGAACAACGGCGTCAGGATGCCGCAGCTCGGCTTCGGCGTGTACCAGATCCCGGACGCCGCGGAATGTCAGCGCGCCGTGGAGGACGCGCTCTCGGTCGGCTACCGGCTGCTCGACACGGCCGCGAGCTACGGCAACGAAGAGGCGGTCGGGGCCGCCATTCGTGCGAGCGGCCTGCCGCGCGACGAGGTGTTCGTGACGACCAAGCTGTGGATGTCGGATGTGAGCTACGAGGGGGCCAAGCGCGGCTTCGACGCGTCGCTCAAGCGGCTGGGGCTCGACTACGTCGACCTCTACCTCATCCACCAGCCGTTCGGCGACGTCTTCGGCGCGTGGCGCGCCATGGAGGAGCTCTACGAGCAGGGCGTTATCCGCGCCATAGGCACAGCTAACTTCTACCCCGATCATCTCGCAAACCTCATCTCGTTCAACCGCATCGCCCCCGCCGTGAACCAAGTCGAGTGCAACGTGTTCTTCCAGCAGCGCGAGGCGCAGGAGTACATGGTCGGCAAGGAGGTAGCCATGGAGGGCTGGGCACCCTTTGCGGAGGGCAGAAACGACCTCTTCCGCAACGAGGTCCTCGCTCGCATCGGCGAGGCGCACGGCAAGACGGTCGCCCAGGTCGTGTTGCGCTGGCTGCTGCAGCGCGGTGTGGTCTGTATCCCTAAGAGCACGCACCGCGATCGCATGGAGCAAAACTTCGACGTCTTCGACTTCGCGCTGGGCGACGACGAGATGGTCGCCATCGCCGCGCTCGACACCGGGCGCAGCGCGTTCTTCGACCACCACGACCCCGCCACCATCGAATGGATGTCCGGGCTCGTGCGCAACGTGTAGCCGAGCGGTCAGACCGCACTGATAACTTACTAGGAGGAATTGCCATGAACTCATTCACGTACGACTACCCGGTCAGGAACTACTTCGGCGAGGGGGCCATGGACCAGGCGCTCGACGCCGAGATGGGTGCCATGGGCAAGACAGTGATGCTCGCCTACGGCGGAGGCTCGGTCAAACGAACCGGCGTCTACGGCCACGTGGTCGATAAGCTCACGAGCGTGGGCAAGCGCGTGGTGGACTTCGGCGGCATCATGCCCAACCCGACCTACGAGAAGTGCCAGGAAGGCGCCGCGCTCGCACGCGAGGAGCAGGTCGACTTCATTCTCGCCGTCGGCGGCGGGTCGGTCTTCGACTGCTGCAAGGTGGTCTCCGCGCAGGCGATGCTTGACGACGACATCGAGACGTTCGAGCACGTCGACGGCAAGATGCCGAGCTCGTTCATCCCCATGGGCTGCATCGTTACGCTCTCCGGCACGGGTGCCGAGCAGAACAACGGCGCCGTCATCACCAACGAGGAGACGCACGTGAAGGGCGCCTATCTGGGGGCGATGCCCATGTGGGCGGCGCTCGACCCGGCACTCACGCTCACCGTACCGCACGCGCAGTTCATGAGCGGCGCGTTCGACACGCTCTCGCACTGCATGGAGAGCTATTTCGGAAGCCCGCGCGGGTGCAATGTCACCGACGACATCAACCTCGCCATCCAGCGTAACGTCATCCGCAACATGCGGATTATCGCGGACGACGACCAGAACCTCGATGCCAGAAGCGAGCTCGTATACGACTCCGCCATGGCCGAGAACGGCGTGCTCAAGATCGGCAAGTCAACGGACTTCCAGGCGCACATGATCCAGCACCAGTACGGCGCGTACACCCACACCAACCACGGAATGGGCCTCGCGGTCATCCACCCTGCGCTCTACCGCCACCTGGCCCCCGAGGCGCCCGCGCAGTTCGCCCGCTGGGCGCGCGAGGTGTGGGGCGTCGACGGCGAGGGCAAAGACGACCTTACGGTGGCGCTCGAAGGCATCGACCGCCTGCAGACGTTCATCGGCGAGATTGGGCTTCCCACGAGCTTCGCCGAGATGGGCTCCGACGCGTCCGACGAGACGCTGCACAAGGTTGCGGACACCTGCGTGCTCACCGGCGGCTGCGCCAAGAAACTGGAGCGCAGCGAGGTGTTCCAGATTCTGACCGAGTGCCTCTAGATCAGCAGCGGGTCCCAATCCGCCCGCGCTGAAGGAAACAGGAAGGCTCCTCGTTTTTCACGAGGAGCCTTCTGAGTTTTTGCCCGATTGTGAAACCATGTGGCTTGCAGGTGCGGCGGCGGTTGCGAAACGTCCCCATCGGTCGCCATCGGAACCGTACGAAACCGTATGAAAAACAAGAGCAAATGTTCTATTACTACTCCCACTCGATGACTAATCCAGTCCGAGTGTTGTCGATGCGTGTCGCGTCGTACCGCCCGATGGTTGATTCGTGCGCAATTTGAGCAAATCAGGCCCTTGATTCGCGGTTTCGGGAATGACTCAATTGATTCGCAAAACCGCAGGTCGCTCCTTTAATCACTCCCTGGTTTCCGCCGGGGTTCGTAGCGGGTGGCGTGAAAAGGGGCGATTCAAAGGGTCGGAGAGATGCGTCTTAGCCAAGAGAATAAGGTTAGCCTTATCTTGCTGCATGATTCGTGTGTTATAGTTAGATAGCTCTAACTGTTTGGGGGCGACAGCCATGCACGGACGCAAGGGCTTCTGGGACAAGAATGCCGGTCGGTACGACCGTTTCATGCGAAAGGACCGGGCGGCGTATGAGAAGATGTATGAGCTGATCAGGCCGGTAGTGAAAGCAAAAACCGTACTGGAGGTTGCCACCGGCACGGGGCTTATCGCAAAGAGCATCGTGAATGCGGCGGCACACATCGAAGCTACAGACGCTTCTGCAAAGATGATCCTTGAAGCAAAGCGGGACAATCAATCCGCAAAGCTGCACTTTTCCGTACAAGATATGTTCCGCCTGCCCTATGCACAGAAGTCCTTCGAAGTGGTGATCGCGTCCAACGCGCTTCACATAGTGCCGCATCCGGAAAAGGCCCTACAAGAAATCAGGCGGGTGCTGAAGGACGACGGCGTGCTCATCGCGCCAACCTTCACCCACGCGGGAAACTCGGTTTCCGGCAAGGCAAAAGCCTTTTTCATGAGTATGGCGGGATTCCCCCTCCACAGCAGGTGGACAAGCGAGGAATACCTACGTTTCCTGCGTCAAAACGGCTGGGCGGTGCAGAAAAGCGCGGTGCTGAAGGCCTCGTTCCCGTTGACCTATGCGGAATGCACGAAATCGGAGAGGCCAGATGTCGTTCTTTGAAAACACCCGCAAGCCCGTGGGACTCGGCGGAAAACTTATGGTTGCCATGATGAATCTGGGCCACAGCCCTGTGGCGCAGTGGGGACTTCAATTTCTACGACTTGCGCCAAATGCCAAGGTGCTGGATTGCGGCTGCGGCGGCGGGGCAAACATTTTTGCATCCATCCTGCACATGGCGATAGGCATGACGGTCATAGCGGCTGTGCTGGCGGCGGCACTTATGACAGTTTTTATTCACTGAGGAAGAAACCTATGAAATGTAAAATTGAGAAAAACACCGTGCAAGAAACGCTGATCCTCCCGCTGTATTCCCGAAAGCTGTGTACGGAGCTGTACCCGAACCTTTACAGGGATGAAACAGCGGTTCGCCTGCTCGACCAGATCGACTACGACTTTTCAGCGGCAGAGAAAAACTCCCGCAGCCTGATGCAGCGCTTTGGTGCGCTGGAGGTGGCCATGCGGCAGAGTGACCTTGCTTTCGAGGTGCGGGATTACCTGAAAGGCCATCCCAATGCGGCGGTGGTCAATCTGGGCTGCGGGTTGGACAACACCGGCAGAACCTGCGACAACGGTAGATGCAAGATCTACAATCTGGACTTCCCGGATGTGATTGCCTTGCGGCAGCAGCTACTGCCTGCCGGGGATCGGGAACAAAATATCCCCTGCGACCTGAAAGACACCGCATGGTTTGGCAAAATCGATGCCTCCGGCGGGGCGGTGTTCTTTGCCTCCGGGGTGTTCTATTACTTTCTGACCCAGGAGGTCCGGGAACTGGTGCGGGGAATGGCGAACGCTTTCCCATGCGGTGTGCTGGTCTTTGATGCTGCCAATCGGACGGCAGTAAAGATGATCGCAAAAACATGGCTTAAGACTGCAAAAATCAAGGATGTGGGGGCATATTTTGCGGTTTCGGATGCCGCCAAGGAAATCGGCACGTGGGACAGCCGTCTGCAGGTCACAAGTCGCGGCTATATGCTGGGCTACAACGATTTGAGGGACCCTTCTGTCAGCGGCTTTTTCCGGTTTCTCGCAAGGGTCGGTGACAACGGGATGAAAATGCAAATCGTGAAAATAAGATTTTGAGAGGCAAAAATGCAAAAGACGAGCGCTTCTTGCCGCCCAATTGGCAAGAAGCGCTCGTCTTTTCTTAACGCGTTGTATGGCGGAGAGAGCGCAAGCTACGCGAGCGCCCTTCTTGCCAGCTCGGCCGCGCCAAGGATTCCTTGGTCGCCGCCGCAGCCCGGGGCGCAGATGTAGCTCTCTATGTCCTTAAGCTCGGCGGTCTGGATGTAGCCACCCAGATATTCGAGGGTCTTCTTGCGGACGATGCCGTAGAGCTGCTCCTGGTGCATCACGCCGCCGCCGAGGACGATGCGGCGAGGCGAGTACATGAGCACGAGGTTCGCGCACATCTGCCCCAGATAATCCCCCTCGAGTGCCCACACCTCAGCGTTGTCCGCGAGCTCGGCCGCGGGCTTTCCCCAGCGCGCGGCGATGGCGGGGCCGGAGGCGAGGCCCTCGAGACAGCTCGCGTGGCTCGGGCAGACGCAGCGTCCCTCCTCGGTGGGACGGGTCTTTACCAGCATGTGGCCGGCCTCGGGGTGCAGCATGCCGTGAAGGAGCCTGCCCGCGCACATGACGCCCGCGCCCACGCCGGTGCCGATGGTCACGTAGACGGCGTCCTCGAGCCCCTTGCAGCAGCCGAAGACCACTTCGCCGAGGCAGGCAACGTTCACGTCCGTGTCGTAGGTCACCGGAATCCCGAGGGCGTCGGCGAACGCGGCGCGAAGACCATAGCCTCGCCACGCGAGCTTGGGCGTCTGGAGGATGGAACCGTAGCGCCCATCTTTGGGGTCGACGCAGGTCGGGCCGAAGGCGCCGATGCCCAACGCGTCCACATCGCGGGCGGTGAACCACTCGACCATTTGCGGGACGGTCTCGGCGGGCGTAAGCGTCGGGGTCTCCATACGGTCGAGAACCTCGCCGTCGCCGGACACCACGGCACAGACCATCTTGGTCCCGCCGGCCTCGAGGGCGCCGAGCCTCATTTGCTTTTCGCTCATGTGGTCCTCCTTACAAAGGGACGCCCGCAGTCATGGTCAACCGCGGGCGCCCATAACGTTGGCTTGTTTCGAGGCGACCCTACCTGGGCACGCGGTCCTGCCTTGCGGCAAACGGGGCGAGCACGGCGTGCGGCTCGCTTTGGTACCAGTAGGCGACGGTGGAGATGTCGTCCTCGCGCTCGTAGAGCTTGATGTCGTCGTTGCCGAGGTCCTGGAACGTCACGCGCAGGTCCTCCTTGAACGAGATCGGGTCGGGAAGGTGCCACCTGTAGAGGCCGTGCCTGGGCAGCGCGTCGTCGTTGGTCGCGAGCATCGGGTTCGGGTTCGGCTTGCCCGCGCTGAAGCGGTCGCGCGTGGCGTCGCGCGTCGAGCGGTACGGGTAGCCGGCGAACAGCGTGTTGAAGCACTGCGCCTCGGGCAGCGCGTGGGGCGGCCTGTCGAGGAAGGCCCAGGCACCGCCGAAGTAGTCCTCGGCTCCCGTCGAGGTGACCGTGGGGAACTCCTCGTCGCCGTCGAGGAAGAACTTCATCTCGCCCTCGCCCCACCAATAGCGCTCCAGGGCGCACAGGGCCATGTAGGTGCCGACGTAGTAGCCCTTACCGCGCACGCCGTCGAGCACGGTGTAGTCGACGCCCCTGCGGGTGCTGCGCTCGCGGTTAAAACGGGCGTGGAAGTACATGGCGTCGTCCGGCACGTCGGTGAGCGCGTAGTTGAACGTGTAGAAGATGTACTTAATGAACCCGGGGTGCTCGCTCGTAAGCGTGACCTTGGCGTGCTTCCTGAAAGGCATCTCGAAGTAGCAGTTCATGCCGCCCGTCGGGTTCACGCAGATGGGCATCGAGTTGACGATGGCGCGCTCACCGAAGCCGTTGCAGAAGAAGTCGCCGACAGGGCACTCGACCGAGGGGGTCTCCTCGTCGTCCCAGTAGAAGCGCAGCACGAGGTCGCGCATGACGAAGCTGCCGGCGGCGGTCTTGTCGGGGACGGTCATCCAGATGTGGCGGATGATGCCGGGGCCCTCGATGTCCGCGAGCGTGATGGTCTCGCCGGACTCAAGGGGCACGCAGCACGAGCCCTTGCGGCCGACGCCGAGGTGGCTGGCCGACATGGCGGCGCGGCCCTTCTCGCCCGTGATGTTCTCGGGGGTGATGGCGCGGCTTTCCTCACCGCCGTGCATCCACACGTCCTTAAGGAACTCTCTCATCGTCGACCTCCTCTATTCGTCGTCTTCGCACTCGGCGGAACTGACACCGTTCACGTAGACGATCTGCTGGCGCGCCTCGTCGACGAGGGCGTCGAAGTCGAGTTTCTCGTCGGGGCGCGCGAGCGCGACCGTCATGGCGAGCGGGAGGTTGACACCCGCGATCACGTGGATCCGGTCGGAGGCGAAGCGGGAGAAGCGCTGGTTCACGCTGCCGCCGAGCGCGTCGGTGAGGACGACGACCTCGTCAGTGCCCGAAAGCGCCGCCTCGACCACCGCGTCGAGCCCCTCGCCGTTGTCGTTCACGTAGGCGCACACGGCGTTGATGGCGTCGCTCTTACCCGTAAGGAACTCGAGGGTATCCTTGAAGCCCTGGGCGAGAAGGGAATGGCTCGCCACAACTATCTTTCTCATTGATTCACCAATCTCTTGGGTCGAAGCTAGGCGAGGATGCCGGCGGCGGAGGCGACCATCGCGAGGACGATCACCACGAGGATGAGGGCCGTCATGCTCGCGTTCTTCTTGGTAAGAAGGTAATACGCGCTTCCCGTGATGGCGGCGGGGATCATGGCAGGCAGGATCTTGTCGAGCAGCGGCTGAATCTCCATCGAGACGTCGCCGAAGCTGAAGCTAATCGGGCAGGTGACGCCGATGACCGAGGCGATGAGGCAGCCGACCACGGTGAGGCCGAGCACGGAGGCGGCGGCAGTGAGGTTGGGAAGCTTCTCGCTGAAGTCGGTGACGAGCTTCACACCCTGCTTGTAGCCGAACTCGAGGGCGTGCATGCGGACCCAGAAGATGGCCAGGATGAGCACGAACCAGATGCCGGCTCCCACGGGGTTGCCCTCGATGGCCATGTAGGCGGCGATGGAGCCCATGATGGTCGGGATCATGGTCATGAGCAGGGAGTCGCCGACGCCGGCGAGCGGTCCCATGGTGCCGATCTTCAGGTCTTGGACGGCGTCCGCCGCCGCGAGGCCGTCACGCTCCTCCATGGCCACGCAGGCGCCGAGGATGATGGCGGCGAGCCAAGGCTGGGTGTTGTAGTAGCGGAAGTGGTTGTTGAGCGCTTGCTTATAGTCCTCGTCGTTCGTGTAGATCTTCCTCAGGATCGGCGAGAGGGCGTAGGCGACCGAGGCGCCCTGCTGGGTCTGGTAGTTGAAGGTGCACACGCTCATGAGCCAGCGCCAGTTCGCGTTGCGCAGGTCCTTCTTGGTGACCTTATAGCCGGAGGGCTTGCCCTCGGCGGCGGTGATGTTCTCGTTTTCCATGGTTACTCATCCTCTCCGATGAAGGCGTCTGCGGAAGCGTGGGCGGTGAGCTCGGTGTCCCTCTCGGCACGCTGATAGAACGCGATCGCGAGGGCAACACCGACGATGGCGGCACCGATGATGGGCACGTTCAGGAAGGCCGAGAGGAAGAAGCCGGCGAGCAGGTACTGGAAGTACTTAGCGGTGGGCATGTAGCGAAGCAGCATGGCGATGCCGACGGCCGGGAGCATCTTGCCGGCGAGGGTGAGGCCGGAGAGGAACCACTGGGGCATGACCTCGAGGAGCCAGTTGACGGCGGGCTGGCCGAGCGTCACGGAAACAAAGACGGGCAGGGCGGCGCACAGACCGAAGAGCGCGGGGCAGACCCACAGGATGGCGTTCATCTGCTTGAACTTGCCCTCGTTGCAGAGCTTCTGGGACTTCTCCACGACGAAGCCGTTGAGGATCTTGGCAATGACGTCGAGCTGGATGCCGAGCATGCCGACCGGCAGGCCGATGGCGAGGCCCGTGTCCGAGCCCAGGGTCACGCCGTAGGCGGTGGCGATGATGGCCATCGTGCCGTAGTCGGGAATCGACGAGCCGCCGAAGCCCGCGACGCCGAGCTGCATGAGCTGGATGGTGCCGCCGATGACGAGGCCGGTCTGCCAGTCGCCCATGACGACGCCGGTGATAAGGCCCCAGAAGACGGCATAGTTGACGAATATCATCGGGATGCCGTAGTAGTCCACGTGCTTGATGAAGGCAAGTAGGGTCAAAAGGACGACCTGCAGGATAGTGAAGTTGACCATGATCCCTCCTTAGATGAGGTCGGCGACGGAGACGGGCTTGTCGGCGGGCACGAACTGTGCCGTCACCTTGACGCCGCGGGCGATGAGCGCCTTGTAGCTCTGGACGTTCTCGGCGGAGGCATAGGCGCGCTGGGTGAGCTGGACGCCGTCCTCCTTGACAAGAGAGCCGCCGACGATCAGCGACGGGAACTCGACGCCCGACTCGGCCAGGTGAAGCATCGTCTCGGGCTCCTTCGCGATGACGAAGACCTTCTCGCGGTCGTACTTGCCCGCCGCGAAGTTCTTGAGCGCGGTCTCCTCGGAGATGATCGAGACGGCCATGCCCGCGGGGCGCGCCATCCTCATAGTGGACTTCAGGACCTCGTCGCCGGCGACCTTGTCGTCGATGACCATGACTCGGGTCGCGCCCGACACCGGGGCCCACTGCGTCACGATGATGCCGTGAAGCAGGCGATTGTCGATTCGTGCCATAACAACACTCATGTTTGCTCCTATCAAATGAAGTTTTACGTTCGGTACTGCCTCGACGCTATCCGGATTCGCGCCGGGCAAGGGGTTATCGGATTATTGAAGGCGCGCGGTCAGCTCGTGACGGCGCGGGGGTCACTCGTCGAACAGGAGGCTCGAGGAGCCGAGACGCTCCTCTCGCGCCGGGGCGGCGCTCACGCTGATGTAGTCGAAGACGTAGGCGATCTCGCTTACAGGAACCTCCACGCGATAGCGCGTCGAGATGCTCGAGAAACTCTGCCTGAAGGACTCGATGAAGTCGGCACGCTCCTCCTCGAAGCGATCCTGGCCGACGTAGGTCTCGATGGGGTTACGGGTGACGAGGCGCTCAACGAGGCAACAGAGGTGAACGTACAGCCCGATGATGGCGTTGCTGCCGATCTTCTCGCCCGTTCTGCGCTGAAGCTCGTGCACGGCGCTCTCGATCTCGTGGAATAGCCGTTCCGGGTCGAGGATGGTGATGGAGCGGATAACGTTCTGCAGCGTCATGTTCGAAAGCAGCTTCTCGTGGAAAGAAGAGAGCTCGGAAGCGTCAAGCCACCTGCCGAACACGGCATCGACCTTCGAGACGGACGCCGTCGACATAATGTCTTCAAGGGCGACGAAGGGAACGGAGGCAATCCCGGGGTCTCCCGTGCCGATGACGGCGCAGACGCGGTGCTCGGAGAAAACGGCGTCGTTCGACCCGTTCGTGACGAGCTGCTTGAAGGGCCTCGTGAGCAGGCGTGCGCCTATGGTGCGCGGGAGGCTCTGCGAGACGAGCTGGCGTATCCTCTCCGCGGCGTCGACCCCGGACTCGGAGCAGAAGACGATGGCGTCCTCACGGTTGACGCGCTCGATCACCTTGCAGTGCGTCACGCACACGGCGGTCGCATCGCCAAGAACCTCGGCGATGGACTTGCCGCCGAGCAGCCCGGACCCGATCTCGAGCGCGAGCCCGGTGGAGACGTTGTTCACCACCCCGATGGTGGAGTCGGTAACGTTCTCGAGGGCCTTATAGGCCTCCTCCAAAGAGCCCATGTCAACAAGAAACACGACCCCAGTGCAGTACGAGTGACGGTCGACGAGGCGCTGGAGCGGACCGACAATGTCCTTCAGCTGCTGGTCGTAGGGCATGTCGACCGCCTCGTACACATGCACGCCGAGCATACGGTTCGCCGCGTCGGCGATGCTCGTCGCCGTCGAGTAGCCGTGTGACAAGATGACGCAGAGCGTCCGAAGGGCCTTCGCGTCGCGAGACTCCGATGCGACGCACAGCGTCAGAAGCGTCTTCGTGAAGTGATCGAGCGAGATTCCGAGTGCCCCTTCCATGTCTGCGGCGACCTGATCGGAGACGCTCGAGGCAAACGGCAATTCGGAGGTCACGGCACCGAGGAGATGGGAGATTTGCTCCGCACAGGCAGACTTTCGCTTAGCCAGGCCGATGCCCGGCCACAACTGCAGGCAAATCTCCTGGGCCAGTAGAAAAGTGACCTTCCTCGAAAGCTCAATGCCATAAGAAGAGCCTGCGTCGGCAAGGACCGCGCCCACGACGCGCTCGAAGGCGCGCGACCTCGATGAGGCGACGCCGTGGCCGAAGATCAAGTGATCCTCAACGCCGCGCACAGCGGAGACAGCTTGCGAGACGAGCTCGGAGACAGAGAGCTCCCCGGCGCAGAATCGCTCATCGAGAGAGCACAGGGCATCGAGCGCCTGCTCGACCGGCCCTGTGCTCTCGGCGGTATCCAGGGACGCGTCGATCAGAGCGCCATCGTCGGGCTGTTGATCGATCTGCGCGGAGGAGAGGAGCCCGCTGGGAAGAAGATACGGGCGAACGACGACGTAGTCGCCCTCGCGATTGAGGAACGCTTTGGCGCAGCAGTTCGTCACGCAGGCGCGCAAGCCGGCGATGTTATCGGAAAAGTCCGCGTTCACGAGGCAACGGTATGCGCCGCGGCTGATCTTCACATCAGAACCGATTCGGCACCCCTCGCTGCGCAGGAAGCTCAAGATGAGATCCTCGCGCTCCTCGGGGGTCCGCTCCTTGAGTGAGGGGACGCGGGCACAGATGGGCATTTTGCTGTAGGCCGAGGAAACCTTCAGGTCATCGGCGGAAAGCGCCGTCGAAAGAACGAGGCGAGCGCGCGGCGCATCCTGGGAGGCATCGAGCCCGAGGGCCGTCGCAAGGCAGCGCTCCATCGCAGAGGGAGAGAGTGCCTCGATGCCGTTGACAAAGACCACACCCCCGCGCGATTTCGCGATCGACTCGTCAAGAAGCCCGTTGAACGAGGCGGCGTCCGGGACCCCGGCGCAGTCGATGCGCACATAGGAGGAGTCGCGGGACAGCAAGCCCTGGTTCTTGCCGTACTCGCACACAAGGCGAGAAAGGAAAGACTTGCCGACACCCACGCCGCCGCTCAAGAGGATGGGCAGGCCAAACGGAGGGTACTGAACCGCAGCCTTGCACTGCTCGACAACGGAGCTGAGGCTCAGGTCGAAGCCCACGGCACGCGCGAAGTCGCGGTGATCGGCGATTCCCGTCGCCTGGATGAGGTCGGCGAGCGAGGCGTACTCGCTTGCAGAGAGCTTTACCTGAAAACGCTTCTGGAACGCGCGGCGATGAAAATAACGGACAGGCCTGCCCGCCACCTTAACCACAAGGCCGGCGCGAACAAGGTCGTTGAGGTACTGGCTCGCCAGACTCCTGGAGATGATGAGTGTCTCGGCGATGTCGGAGGTGGACAGACGGGCAAGGTCGTCGAGCGAGACGGCAGAGGTGAGGGCCTCGAGATGCTCGAGAATCCTGTCCCTCATGTCGACGGGCTTCTTTGCCAAGCTGTCCTGTGCGGTCTTGTCCATGACTTCTTACCTCCTTGTACAAGGAGTATAAGGGGAACACAGAGAACGGAAGGGGGCGCGTGGGGGGAATCAACAGCCCCGAGGAGAAGTTCACCACTTGAGGGGCAGAAAACAACGGCCATTGAACATTCAGGGCCGACGCTCAACACTTCGGCTCGACACTTCGCTTTGGAAAGGGCCCTGCGCGATGGTGCAGCCCTCCATCTCGCAGCACAGGTCGCCGAAGGTCGCGAGGATGCGCTCCTTCTGTTCCGTGGGCGAGACGGCTCGGTGGGCAAGGTCCTCTCAAAAGGGGTCGTCCGACGCCGCAAGACCTCGATGACCGACTACCGCCTCGAGCAAGTGGCGGATTACCTCTGCACCATCGAACTTGCCTTGGTCAAGTGCGAGGCCAAGGAGAACGGTGAGACGTACAACAAGTTCTTCGGAGGTAAAGGCTCTTTCAAGAGGAACTGGCTCAAGCAAGCCCGCAGCAAGCGGATATAGCTGGTCTCGCGGTTTCGCAAGGAACGGTCGGTTCTCCTCTGGCGAGGAACCCCGGGCGACGTGCTTCGAGCAGCGGAAGCTGAAGCGCAAGCAGAAGCAGCGCGGGCATTGATCGGTGCCGACATGGGCCCAGACGTGAACAGCGCTACGTCCCCTGTTCACGGGGCGCGAAACCGCAAAGGTTGCACAGAGGTTGCAAAATAAGAAGCCCCCGACCTGTTTTCGCAGGTCAGATGCTTGAAATCAACGAATATCGTTTATTCCCACTCGATGTCACAATCTATCTCATGGATGATGCAGAAGACCCCGGGGTCCCAATCCGCATTCCCGTGAATCATGGGTTTCGGTTTCGTTGGTACCCATTCGATACCCAGATTAAGAAAGCCGGTCTTAAGGGGATCGTTCCTTGCTTACCCCCGGAAGAAAGGGGCGTCATCGGGAGAAAAAGCAAAACGCCCGCGGAAGGTAAAATACATACCGTACGGGCGTTATCAACATATATTCTGACGCAGGCGCTACTTGATGTCAACGACCTCGCCATGATGATTCACGAAAAGCAAGCGCTTCACAGACCTGAGGCAACCGGCGGCCTTTCTAAGCTCCCGCTCCACAACGGCATCGGGCAGGCTCTTCATCCTTCGGCAGTCGAAGACAACGCGGGGTGATTGGCGGAGTGCCCGTCGGAGGTTGCGGTCAATTGCTCGCGCACTCGACGCTTTGGGGGGCCTTCATCTCTCAAAGCTCGCCGTTGATCAGCAAATCGGGAGTGCGTTCATGATCGACATCGCTCTTCTTGATGAACGTGACGTTGAAACCGGCGCGGGCGAGGGAGCGGGCAGTCTCATACTCATGAGACCACACGTCCGCATCGCCGGGAACCGTTATGTTGCCAACCATCTTCTTCATAGTGCAGAAGATTATAGCAAGCACCCTCCCGATGGGTCGCCTCCCCCATGAAAAGAACCCCAGCCGAAGAGTCCGTAGACTTCAGCTGGGGTTCTAAATCATATTGCATGCAAATACAACGCCCGCTACTTCCTGCGACGCAGCGCCTCTCCAAAGGCGGCGACCGCCGCGCCGGAGGCAGTCAGGATCCCGAGCGTGGACGCCGGGTCTCCCGTTGCGGGGAGGCTGCCGCCCGCGCCCTCGGTCTTCCCGCCGTCTGTCGCAGACGACCCCTGCTCAAGCCTCGCAATCGACTCCGCGCGCGTGACGCCGCACCTCCCACACGTAAACGTCTTCGCGCCCTCCGTGCTTACGGTCGGCTCGGCGGTTACGACGCCCTCGCCCCACGCATGGCCCAAGGCGGGCAGGCTCTCGGTGCGCTCGGCGGCGCAGACCGTGCACGAATGCCTCCTAGCGCCCGCCTCTACGCAGGTCGCCTCTGAGACCGTCTCCCACGGGCCGAACTCGTGCTCCTCGCCATCGATCGCGTGGAAGCTGAGGCCGCGGTTCCCCTCGGGGTTCACCTTGAGCCAGTGGTCGACGTACTGCTCGGCTGCCGTCCCCTTGTAACCGACGATCATGCAGGGGTCGAACGAGTCGTAGTAGATGCCAGGAGCGGTCTCAAAGGTGTCGCCGATCTGCACGACCGACTTTGGCAGATAGACGCGCTTCAGGTTCGCGCACCCGTTGAACGCGCCGTTGGGAATCCACTTGACCCCCTCCTCAATGATGACGGTGTCAGCGCCAATCCCGTGGAACGTCGCGTTGTGCCCATCCTCGAACTTCGAGCCGCCCGGTATCACCAGTGTGCCGCTCAGTTGAGAGCACCCGGCGAAGCAGTCGCCGCCCCACGTGACGTTGTCGGGGAGGACGATGGATCTGATGCCGGTGTTCGCGAAGGCGCTGTGATTCACGGCCTCAAGGCCGTCGTTGAGATGGACCTCGGCAAGACTCCTCGCGCCGCTGAACGCGTCCCACCCGATGGTCTTCAGGGTCGAACACGCGGTGAACTTGGTGAGGCTCGAGTACTCAATCGGATTGGCCCCGTAGGAGCTGGAGGCGAACGCGCCGTTCGGGATGGTGGTGACGCCCTCGGCGAGCCTCACCTCGCGAACCCGACCGGCGTACCGCCCCCACTCGTACCTGAGATTGGAGGGCTTGGGTATGTCCTTCTCGATGGTCAGGACGCCGTCCTCTCCGAGGGCCCACCCATCGCCAGCAATGGCCCCCTCAGATCCGGCCATCGGGGACATAGGGGAGCTTTCCGTCGCCAAGGCGACCCTCTCGTCTTTGGCGACCGGTATTTCGAGATCCCCCGCTTCTACCGCCAGGGCGGCAACAGGCCCCGTCGCAAATGTAGAGACCAAAATGGCAGATGCTGCGATTAGCGGGAATGCGCCGCCAGAGCACTTGTTTCCCATCAGAACCTCCTTCTTTCAAGAGGGGCATGTGCCCCGAGCTGCGTGCGGATGGCAAAAGCCCTTATTCCTGGAACGCCTTCACGTCGGTGAACCGAATGGTCGCATCCAGCTCGATCGATGGGCTGTTCTTGTAAATGTGCAAGGCGAACGGCACTGGATCGCCGCCCAACACGAGCGTCCCCGCGTAGCGCGGAGCCATTGAAGAGCCGATGCGCGATGCCGTGAACAAATCCACTTCAACCGTATACTCACCCGAATGGTCGCGAGCGATCCACGCGCCATCGTCGGGAACCTCGTTGAACCTCAGGCTTTTATCGTATTCACCCTTTGTGAATGTCCCCTTACCGTCCTTGAACGTGATTGTCTCCTCCGCCTTCCGAACCCTGTCATCGACGTCCAGGCGCCATGTCGTCGATTCGAGAAGTTCTGCCACGCGCTCATCGCAACCGGCCAGGAACTCGTCGCGATACTCGATGGCCTCTTCTTCGGTCGGGAAGTACCGCTCCCCCAGGTCTTCCCAACCGGACTGCGTGTACGACTCCTCGCCCTCGGCCTTCTTCAGGGTCATCGACTCGTAACCCGGAAACGCGATCACCACCGCATCGTCATCCTTCGACCATGTGCCCGAGAGCTCTTGCTCGCCGACGTAACGGCAGTTCTCCCCGTCCAAAAACGTCACGCTCTGCATCTTCTCCGGATTCCATGCGGGCGCGCAGTAAAGCGTCTTTCCCTCCAGCCCGTCAGATCCGCCCTCGCACCCTGTCAACCCCATAATTCCAGCGAGCGCAAGCGATGCCGTGCCGCACACGAGGGCCCTCCTCGATACCATCCCTCTTTCTCCTTCCGCATTCGACCAAACATTCTTGATGCCGCACGGAGCGCCCCTCCCAAGAACGCTTTGCCAAACATGATTCAGCAGCAGGCCAGCGCACCCATGGGGACGGGATCGCATCGAAGCTGTGTGCAATCCTCTTCAGGCAACCGTTCGACAAGGCCATTGTACGCCAGATTGTCACTTATATAGGGGTGACTTAAATAGGGTGCGGCTGAACCATTGGTACCGAAGAACGGAAGGTGCCGATGACTCAGCTTGATCCCAAAATGCGCGTCGGGCTCCGCATCAAGGAGCTCAGAAACCGCCTTGGCGTGAGCCAGGAGGCGTTCGCGTACTCGATAGAGATGTCGCGCACCTACTTCGCGGAAGTCGAGACCGGCAGGCGCAACGTCTCCATCGAGAACATCGACCGCATAGCCGAGGGCCTGGGCGTCTCGCTCAAGGAATTCTTCGACGCCGAGATCTTCATGGACGGCAGGTAGGCATCCGACGAACGCCCAAAAGGGAAATCCAGGAACACGGCAGGAGGCCCCGGCAATGCCGGGGCCTCCCCATACCGCCAATTGACTCAAAGACCGAGATAAGTCGATTACAAACTATTCTGAATCAGGGCGTGCCCCCTTCACCTGGCAAAGAGGCCCCATGACAGCATGACAGCCCTGACGGCACTTTAGACAGCGGGCGGACACGTCACAGGGCTGACGCCCCCGCCTTCCCGATTTTCCGGTCATCTGCACATACAGACGAGCACGCCCTCGTCATCCCAGAGCTCCCATAGCCCACGAAGCTCTCCGCCGTCCGGCGTCACCTCAATCCACCACGCCCATTCGATATCGCCGTAGGACACGAATCGCCGACCGCCGTCGGCGCTCACAAGGTCTGCGCCATCTCGCATGACCTCAACCCTTTCCCCAAGCCTAGACATGGCCCGCATACCTCCGAGCACCCATTCGAGCAATCTCCAACCACCCGTCATTCGACGGGCGAAGCAGCACGAGGATCCGGCCCCGCCCCGCGCACTCGCACTGCCAACAGGCGCGGCGCATCTGCTCAATCGCCTGATAATCATCGGGAGCGGAGAGGCTTGCCCTGTCAGCCCGCTCTCGGCAATCGCGGTCGTAAAACGATTCGAGCCTGTAGTGCATGGCTAATGCGCCTCACACTTTAGGTCTTCGCCGAGCCAGACGAGCCAGCCTCCATGGTAGTCGGCGATGGCGATGTGACCGTGCAGATTAAGACCGTCCAGGGTCTCCTCGTCCAGCTCATACACCGTCGCCTCGACCTCGTTCTTGAAGCGTCTTGGAAAATCCCGGAAAGAGAGCTCCGCCCGCCCGACCGCTTTCCTGCCAGCGGCTCGGAGCAAGTCCACTCCACAGCACCATGAGCAGTCGAACGTGTAGAGCGGGTCATGTGTGTTTGATAGCCTCCTAATTGCACAAAAAAGCAGAGCGGCTTTTCACTCGTGAGCATGAAAAGTTCTCACAGATAAGCAAGAGGGACACGTCCTGGCACCGCACACATTGCCATGCTCGATTCGCAGAATCCAACCCACGGATCGAGAGGCAGGAAAGGAAGATGCTGGACATGTCCCAGATAGAGAGGATACGCGACATGCTCGCGGATGGCTATACGCCGACGGAGGTGAAGGAGACCCTCGGAGTGTCGTACCCAACGATCAGGAAGTACGCTCAGGAAGATGACTTCTCGCCCCAAAGGCCCAAGGCCTCGGAGCACCCGAGCAAGCTCGATCCCTACAAGGCCTTCATCGGCGAGATGCTCGAGGAGGACCGCCACTGCTACCACAAGCAGCGCCACACGGCCAAGCGCGTCTTCAAGAGGCTGTGCGCGGAGCATGGCTTTAGTGGCAGCTACTCCACGGTGCAGCGCTACATGAAGGAGATTCGCTCCAAGGGGCCGAGGGGCGAGTCGGTGAGGCTCGGATGGGACCCGGGCACCATGCAGGTCGACTTCGGGCAGGCCGACTTCGATTATGCCTTCGGCGGCGGCAGGACAAGGATGCACTACCTGCCGATGTCCTTCCCGTACTCCAACCATGAGGTGTGCGAGGTCTTCGCGGACGAGAAGGACGTCTGTGTCTGCCAGGGGCTCAAGGACTGCTTCGAGCGCATCGGGGGCGTTCCCCCCGTCATCGTGCTCGACAACGCCACCGAGGCCGGGAGGAGGTGGCGCGACGTGATCGTGGAGTCCGACCTCTTCCGCCGGCTCAGGCTGCACTACGGCTTCACGGCCCGCCTCTGCAACCCGAACGCCGGCAAGGAGAAGGGAAACGTCGAGGGCAAGGTCGGCTACACCAGGAGGAACTTCTTCGTGCCCGTGCCCGAGGTGGACGACCTTCAAGACTACAACCGAGGGCTTGCCGAGACGCTTGACGCCCATTCCGAAGAGCGGCTCCACTACGAGAAGGGACTCAGCTGGGCCACCCTCTTCCAGGTTGACAAGGCGCATCTCCTGCCTCTTCCGAAAAAGCCCTTCGACGTCGTCAAGTGGGCGTCGTGCACGACCGACGGCTACGGAAGGATCACCTTGGACGGCTGCCATCGCTATCTGGCGTCACCCTCACTCGCATGTGTTTCGCTCACGGTGGGCGTGCGCGCCTTCACGGTGGAGATAGACTCCCCTGACGGGACGCCGCTAAGGACCTACCGCAGGCGCTCCGGCAAGCTCTTCACCTCCGACGAGGACCCGCTGGCACTGCTCGAACCGCTTTCGATGAAGACACGCGCCTTCATGCAGTCCAGCGTATGCGCGCTGTTCGACGAGGATGTGAGGGACGCCTTCGGCTCCATGGCGACCGACGAGCTGAAAGGCCAGGTCAAGGTGATCTCTAGGCTCGCACAGGCCTATGGCATGGGGATCGTCGCCCAGGCGTTCTCCGAGGCGCTGCGGGCCACCAGCAAGATGCGCCCCGCCGATGTCGAGATGTGCTGCGCCAGGATCCGCGCGCAAGGCACCAGGGCCAAGGCAGCGCGCGAGCTGGGCACCAGGCTCGCCGACTACGACGGCTTCATGCTCAGGGGAGGCGATCGGGATGGCCAGGCTGCCGCAGAAGGTTGATGCGCGCTACGAGAGGCTGAAGCGCGCCGAGCGCGCGGGTGGCTCCATCCTGCTGTCGAAGGCGACGATGCGCTACGTGGCCGAGACGGCCACCGATGGGCAGTTTGCGTTCTTCGAGGATGCGCTCGCAAGGGAGTACGCGCTCAGGCACCAAAGCCGGATAGCGCGGCTCAAGCGGCAGGCGAACTTTCCCTCGCAGAAGGGCTTCGATGGCTTCGAATGGTCGGGAATCGTGTTTCCCCGCGGCTTCACGAGGGACGACATGCTCTCGCTTGCCTTCATCGACGCCCACGAGGACCTGGTGCTCTTCGGAGGATCGGGCAATGGCAAGACCCATACCGCGATAGCCTTGGGGCTGCTCGCCTGCGGCGAGGGCAGAAAAGTCGCGTTCTGGTCGACGGCGGAGCTGGTAAGCGAGCTGAGGCGTGCGAATGAGGAGGGGACGACACAGGACGCGCTCAGGAGGCTCGGCAGGTGCGACCTCATCATCCTGGACGAGTGGGGGTACCTTCCCACCGATCCCGACGGGGCAAGGCTTCTGTTCCAGGTGGTGTCGATGTGCTACGAGCGGATCGCGCTCATCCTCACCACCAACATCGAGTTCTCCAGATGGGGCGAGATCTTTGCCGACGACGACATAGCCAAGGCGATGATGGACCGCATCGTCCACCACGGCAGGCTCGTCACCTACGACAGGGAGTCGTACAGGGTCAAGCACGCGCTCATGCGCGGGGAGTTGTAGGAGAAGAAAGGATTGGTGCCAGGGCGACGCTCGTGCGTGAAGAATCTTCACGCTGACGTGTGAAACGAACGGATGCTGTTTTGTGAAACGAGAGGTTGACGAAACACAGGGTCATGCTGATCACGACCGACCTCGAAGGGCACCGCACCGAGACCCAGAGCGTCCTCGGTAGGCCTGACTCGCATTGGGTCGGGCCGAGGGGCATCGGGGCGCGTCAGCCATTCAGCCCGCGTCGCCGCCACCGAGTCGATGAGGTCTTTCATATCGCTTGCAAGTTCCGCGCACTCACCGGGAGTCTCGCACAGCTCGAACCAGCGAAGGACGTCCTCGCCCGCGACATCCGCAGCGTCCGCATACTTGACCTTCATGGCTGCCCCCCAACGAGATACGCGACCGTACCGAGCGCTTCGTCCTGCCAACCTTCAAATCGTTTTTCCATTTTAGCCTTCACAAAAAACGGCGGGACGGAATTCCGTCCCGCCGTCCCGAGCAATCCCGGTTCCGGGAAAGTCAACACTCCAGCCAACTAATCCTCGTCATCGAACTTTATGTGACGCTCAAAATCGATAACGAGCTTATGCTTGTCGGCCTCTTCTCGAAGCGCAATAAGCGCTCCCGTCACATTCAGATAGACGTCACTCACATGTTCATGGATTTGCTCCACCGTTTCTTTGAGATTCGGATCGCCGTAACCAGAATTGAGTTGCTTGGCAATCTGATTTAGATTGACTCCTTGCATGCGCAACTCGACAAGTGCGGCTTCAAACGGAGATGTATCTACGAGCACGACGGTTGCCTTGTCAGAATAGACCAGTGTCTGTCGCACATATTCGCTGACCGTCAAACCTGCCTTTGCAGCTTTTCGCTTGAGAGAATTGCGCTCCCGCTCCGTTGCGAAAACGCAGATCTGCTTATCCCGCACTCTTGTGTTCGACATATCGTGTTGCTCCTTTTCAGTATTTCTTTGCATGCGATGCCGCCATCGCAATTCCGGCACTTCGCGATTTCAAGCATCCTTTGACAGCGCCTTGATGTCCTCCAAGCAGCCGACGGCTGCCTTTCGCATGACTCCTAAAGTCCATGTGAAACGAGATGCAAGAGGAGTACGGACGTGGTTTTACCGCGTTTGTACGTACGCTTGCTACATCTTGCATGTGAGCAACGGCCCGTCCGATGCGAGAGGGCGTTTTGCGATTATGCGAGGTGCCGCCGCCGAGCAGAAACGCAAAACGCCCGGCCCTCCGTAGCGCTTTCAGCACTGGGAGGAGCCGGGCATCACGTCACCTCTGTCGCCTTGCTTTGGCAAAACTAATCGCTAACGTCTTCTCCGCCACAGATGTCACTGCCGTCATAGCGCGCTATAGGACATAGGGAGACCGTTCGAGCAGACGATGTCCGCTTCGAAGTGAAGCCGACACCGTTTCGCCCCATCCAATCGCGATGCTGCGCGAGCAGCTTACCGAGTGCCGCCGGGCTGACTCCGCCGATTCCGAAATGTTGGATGAGATCCGTCATGGTGCCCGACCACTGCGATCCCGAATTGAGAACGCTCTGAGTGATCGACTTCACACAATCGGGAACGAATTCCGCCTCAAGCTGCTCACCATCGATCTCCTCAACCAGCTCCCACAAAGTCCCATTGCGGCGAAGCTTGAGAACTGCATCCGGGATGTCCCTGCCAGTGACTTCCAACGCCGTTATCGCGTCATGGCGGTTGTCCTTCTGCATCACCATCATCTGGTCGACCGCACCGGAGATGCCAGTAGTCCCTGTGATGTTTGCGAACGAGTCTGACGGGCAAGTCAGCTTGCGAAGATGCGTCAACACGAGGACGCACACGCCGAACCTGTCCGAGAACCTCTTGAGCATTCGCATGTCCGCGTAGTCGGAAGAGTACGAGTAATCTGCCGACGCATCGCGCGCAACTTGCAGGGTGTCGATGATGAACAGCTTCGTCTCCGGATAGTCTTCTAAGTAGTCCTCGAGCTGTCCGATGAGTCCGCCACCGAGCGTGAAGGCCTCGGTGGCGATGACGAAGTCATCGGTGCTCTCGTCGGTCAATCCCCAAAGACGGCTCTGAACCCGTGTGGGAACATCTTCCAGCGCAAGATATAACACGGGTGACTTCGTGGTCTTGTGCCCTAGAAACGGCTCGCCCATGGCGACGCACTGCCCGAGTTGCAAGGCGAAGAAGCTTTTTCCAAATTTGGGCGGAGATGCAAGGACGCTGGCGCAACTCGTGGAAAGAAGTCCCTCGATTAACCAAACCGGCTTCGCAAGGGTCTGCTCCATGAGCGTCTGAGCACCAACGCCCTTGATCTTACTTGCATTCATTTCACCTGTCGGACAGCCGCAACAGGTTGATTTTCAATCTCAACGCAACAGCCTGAACGGACCCCGCGTTTCCGCAGCTAGCGCAACGCGGAAATAGCTCCCGGCACCTGGCCATCACTTCGTTTCCGCAGGTGGAGGGGCTGTGGAGTCCGGTGCCCCCA
>DBFOIV010000107.1:0-10489 GCA_048489175.1 Collinsella sp.
GGCGGCATTTTCCTGGCGCTGGGCGTGCCCAACCTGAGCATCTCGGGCATGGCGCTGTCCATCGCCGTCGTGGTGCCGTTCCTCAACATGACCAAGCAGTTCTGCGGACAGATCGGCCAGATCTCGCAGCAGATCAACGCCGTGGTCATGGGCCTCGCCGGCGCCGACCGTATCTTTGAGCTCATCGACGAGGAGCCCGAAGCCGACGAAGGCTATGTAACGCTCGTCAACGCTCAGGTGAACCCCGACACCTGGCAACTCGAGGAGGCCGACCACCACACCGGCATGTGGGCGTGGAAACATCCGCACCGCGCAACCGGCGAGATCGAGTACGTGCCGCTGCGCGGCGACCTGGTCATGGACAACGTCGACTTTGGCTACACGCCCGACCACGAGGTGCTGCACGGCGTGTCCGTGTTTGCCAAGCCGGGCCAGAAGGTCGCGTTTGTCGGCGCCACCGGTGCCGGTAAGACGACCATCACCAACCTCATCAACCGCTTCTACGACATCGCCGACGGCAAGATCCGCTACGACGGCATCAACGTCAACAAGATCCGCAAGGCTGATCTGCGCCGCTCGCTGGGCGTCGTGCTGCAGGACGTGAACCTGTTCACCGGCACCGTGATGGACAACATCCGCTACGGCAACCTGGACGCTACCGACGAGGAGTGCGTCGCGGCGGCCAAGCTCGCGGGCGCGGACGACTTTATCACCCGCCTGCCCGACGGCTACGACACCATGCTCACCGGCAACGGCGCACAGCTGTCGCAGGGCCAGCGCCAGCTGATTTCGATCGCACGCGCCGCCGTCGCCGATCCGCCGGCGATGATTCTGGACGAGGCCACGAGCTCCATCGACACCCGCACCGAGGCCATCGTGCAGGCGGGCATGGATAAGCTCATGGAAGGCCGCACGACGTTTGTCATCGCGCACCGTCTCTCCACCGTGCGCAACTCCGACGCGATCATCTGCCTGGACCACGGCCGCATCATCGAGCGCGGCAACCACGACGAGCTAATCGCCAAGCGCGGGTATTACTACCAGCTCTACACCGGAGCGTTTGAGCTGGAGTAGTTCGGCTCGCCGAGATGGCCGATTTGCCGCTCATTCGTCGGGCATGACCCTAAGGTCAATGCCCTCCTCTTTCGGGGCAAATCGACTCATCTCAACGACCCAAACACAATGCACCGCAACGAACAAAGCCTCCGCAGCACACACGAGCTGCGGAGGCTTTTTTCATGCCGGCCGGAAACCGTATCCCACTTTTCGGGCCCAAAATGGGATGCCGTTTCCCGCTGGACCCCCTCCGGGAAACGGCATCCCATTTCAAGGGCATAAACCGGGATGTGGTTTCCCCTAACGGCACCTTTGGGAAGCCGCATCCCACTCTAGACGCACAAAACGGGATGAGCTTTCCCATGGTGATCCAAGACCAGAAGCATGTCCGATAGCGCGGCCAGGTCAAGAACAACAAGGCAAGCGTCACGCCAATTTGGACGAGCGTCTGCTGCAGTTTGAGGCTGCTGGCCCATATGGTAGAGTTAACCACCCATGAATTTCAGCACACTGCGTGCTACCTGTTCTTTTGCCATTTTGGGAGTGAACTTGTGAATACTTCTGTCGCCAAGAAGGCCAGCCAGGCGGTGCGCCTGCTCATGATGGTGCTCACGGCAGTTCTCATCTTCTTCTTCATCAATGTTATGCTGCTCGTCTCCGATATCCAGGGCACGGCACGCGTGGTCAACTATGCCGGTCTGGTGCGCGGTACCACGCAGCGAATCGTTAAGCTCGAGGACGCGGGCCAGCCTCAAGATGACCTGCTCAAAGCCGTGGATTCATACATCAACGGTTTGCGTTACGGAAGTGACGACCTCAACCTCGTCCGTCTCGACGACGACGAGTATCAGGCAAAGATGACCGAGCTTGCAAACTACTTTGATGAGCTTCGCACCGAGATTGCCCGCGTGCGCGAAGTCGGCTACGAGAACACCGACATCATCTCCATGAGCGAGGAGTTCTTTGGCATTTGCGACGATGCTACGCGACTCGCAGAGGACTACTCTCAGGAGAAGGCGTCGGCGCTCAACTATCTCGAGGGCTTGGTGATCATCGACATCGTGGGCTTGGTGGCGACCTTTGCGGTCGAGCTTGTTCGCGCGGTGCGAACTGCCGCGCTCAATCGCGAGCTGCAGAGCAAGGTCTATCTCGATGAAGCCACGGGACTGCCCAACAAGAACAAGTGCGAGGAGATCTTGGGGCAGGAGCAGCCTGTCTCCGCGGAGGCGCCCGTTGCGGTGTGCGTCTTCGACCTTAACAATTTGCATACGGTCAATAACAACTTCGGCCACGAGAAGGGCGACGAATACATCCGTTCTTTTGCCCAGCAGCTGGGGTGCGTGGCGTCCGAGACCTGCTTTGTGGGCCGCGACGGTGGCGATGAGTTTATCGCGGTGCTGCGGGATGCCGATCGAGCTGCCGTGGAGTCCTGTCTCGCTCGGGTTCGTGCGAATGTGAACGAGTATTCCGAGGCTCACCCCGACATGCCTATCAGCTATGCGGTGGGCTACGCGCTTTCCAGTGATTTTGATGAACCGCCTACGATGCGCGAGCTCTTTTCCCAGGCCGACAAAAACATGTACATCGACAAGAACCGCGTAAAGACAGCTGAGGCAGCCGGGCTGCAACGCGAGGACCGCTAAACCCGTAGCAAAGGGTAGCTAATTTGGGACGGGACTCTTTTGGCTACTTGAGGAGTTGGGCCATGGCGTTGACGAATTTTTGGACTTGCAGGGTTGGCTCGAGCGGGTAGTGCAGAAAGACCGGTACCTCGCGGCCGCACAGGAACGGCACGCCCACAAAGGCCGGGTGCACCCCCGACCACGCTCCACAGGTGAGCACCGCGTCGCCCTTTTCCTCGGCTTCGTTAAAGAGCGCAAAGTCGAAGCTATCCACATCGATCACGTCCACGCCGCCGTCGGCCAAAAGGTCGATGCGCAGGCTGTCCATGGCGTCGTTGCCGTGGCGCAGCACGCGCAGACGCATACCCTCCAAGTCGGCGACCGTAATGTGATTCTTGCGCGCCAGTGGGCTCGTGCGCGGCAGGTCGATATAAAACGGCACGTTGACAATGCGGAGCTTTTGGCAGGCATCGCCCCAGCGCGGGGTCGAAAAACTCGACTGCACCACATCCACCTCTCGACCGAGGCTACGCATGACGGATTCGCGCTCGTCGTAGAGGTCGCTTACCGGCACGATCTCAAATCGCAGCGACGGTTCCAGATCGTGAATGCCCGACCACATCGACAGCGTTTGGCGCCCCGGGCACATCATCGACACGCCCAGGCGCACCGCGCCGCCATCGCCCGCCGCGCGTCGGGCACGGCGCAGTGCGTCCTCGGACTGCCGCATGATTGAGCGCGCGTCGTCCACCAGCAGTGCGCCGGCCGGTGTCACCTTGACACCCGAGTGCGAGCGTTCGAACAGCGTGATGCCGAACTCGGCCTCGAAACCCGACACCTGCTTGACGAGCGCCGGAGTCGACACGCGCAGTTTTGCCGCCGCACGCGAGAAGCTTCCCAGCTCCGCGGCGGCCGATATGGCCTCAAGTCGTCGATCGTACACGTCAATCTCCCGTTTTCGCACCCGTGGCCACATGGCGCCACGGGGGGTTGTTTTCGCAGGTCACGCGCTCAATTGAGAATTAACTGCATCGCACGGTGTAAACCTACGGTTAACGCCATTCTAACAAATATGCAATTCACCTGCGCAAATGCAAAGCATACGATAACCAGCGAAAACCGCGTGGGTCAGTTAATGGGAGCGACCCACCGGGAGGCACAAGAAGGGAAGTTCCTATGAGCAACTGGCTTAAGCTCGAGGGCGATGTCTGCGCCGTGACTGGCGCGCTCGGCGGTATGGGCGTCGAGATCTGCCGCGAGTTCGCCCGCAACGGCGCCAATGTCGTCCTGCTCGACCTGGACGAGGAAAAGGTCAAGGCCGCAGCCGCCGACCTCGCCGCCGAGTTTGGCATCCACGCCGAGGGTTACAAGATGAACGCCACCGACGAGGCCGAGGTTCAGGCCGCCGTCGACGCCACCATCGCCGACTTCGGCCGCGTCGACGTCCTTGTCAACACCGCTGGCATCCTGCGCTTCGCCGCCATGGAGGACCTGCCGCTGAGCGACTGGGAGCAGGTGCTCAACGTCAACCTCACCGGTTACTTCATCACCTCGCAGCGCTTTGGTCGCGAGATGATCAAGGCCGGCCAGGGCCGCCTGGTGCACATCTCGACCGTCGCCAGCCACTCCCCCGAGACGTTCTCGGGCGTGTACAGCTCCACCAAGGCCGGCGTCAACATGATGTCCAAGATGCTGGCTGCTGAATGGGGTCCCTACGGCGTGCGCTCCAACTGCGTCGAGCCCTGCTTCGTCAAGACCCCCATGTCGGCCAACTTCTACGCCGACCCCGAGGTCGAGAAGAGCCGTAGCCGCCTGATCGCCACGCGCCGCATCGGCGAGGTCAGCGATATCGCCAACGCCGTCATGTTCCTGGCGTCCACGCGCTCGGACTTTACCACCGGCGACGCCATCAAGGTCGACGGCGGCTTCTCCAACATGATGGGCGACCTCACCGCCAAGCCCGGCGGCCGTCGCGCCTATGCCGACAACTACCTCAAGAACAAGGGTGTCGAGCTTTGGTCCGATGAGTCCGGCGTCGCCAAGCCGACTGACCAGTAAACCAACCTGACAGGGAGGCCCCGCGGACACGCCCGCTCCTCCCCCGTATCGATCAGAAAGAGTCCAATGGCTTCCACCAACTCCAACAAGGGTCGCGCCGTCGTGCTTTCCGCCGCGTGCGTCACCATGTTCTTCATCAGCTCCATCGCGCTGTATTCCGTCGTGAGCAAGAACCTGCTCGCCGTCTACCCCGAGTGGTCGAGCGCTCTTACCTGGGCCTTCCCGGTCTTTCAGACCATCATGGCCGTGACGGGCATCTTCGCCGGCCGCATCTCCGATAAGATCGGCCCGCGCAACGTCGTGATCGCCGCCGCCGTGTGCTACGGCGTGGGCTGGTTCATGTCCGGCACCGTCACCGAGCCGTGGCAGTTCTACCTGTGGTTCTCGCTCGTCGCCGCCGTCGGCAACGGCCTGGGCTACAACCCGGCGCTCACCACCGGCCAAAAGTGGTTCATCGACAAGAAGGGCCTCGCCTCCGGCATCACCCTGGCCGCTTCGACCGCCGGTCCCGCCGTGCTGTCCCCGGTGCTCGCCTCGCTGCTCATCCCGAGCCTGGGCATCTTTGGCGCCCTTAAGGCGCTCGGCGTCATCTTCTTTGTGATGATCGCCGCCTCCGCCCTGTTCCTGAAGGCCCCGGAGGCCGGTTGGCTGCCCGAGGGCTTCGAGGCCCCAAAGGGCGGCGCGCACGCCGGCACCTTCGGTGACCTCACCCCGGGCGAGATGGTCAAGACCCCGCGCTTCTGGGTCCTCATCGTCACCTTCGCCTTTGCCGCCACCGCGGGTACCCTGCTCGTGGGCAAGGTTGCCTCCATCGCCGCCGTCCAGCTCTTCGCTGACCCCACGAGCGCCGCGGCCGTCGCCCTCGGCGGTGTGGTGGTCTCCGTCAACACCTGCGCCAACCTGGTTGGCCGTCTGTCCTTTGGCCAGATCATCGACAAGCTCGGCGCCTATAAGTCGCTGCTCATCAGCCTTGTCGTCACCATCGTCGCACTCGTCATCATGTCGATGAGCTTTACGCAGGGCATGTTCTTTGTGGCGCTCGCCCTGCTCGGCTTTAGCTTTGGCGCCCTGCTCGTCATCTACCCGCCGCTCACCGGTGGCGCCTTCGGCACCAGCAACATCGGCGTCAACTACGGCATCATGTTTTTGGGCTACGCCGCTTCCACCTGGATCAGCCAGCCCATCACCGCCGTGCTGTATCACGCCGAGGCCGGCAGCGCCGCCTACCAGCAGTCCTTCTACGGCGCTATTGTGATCGCCGCCATCGCCGTCGTGCTCACCGTCTACATGATGGTCTCCGACAGCAAGAAGAAGTCCGCCTAGTTTTACCGATGCGACAAAGGGACAGTCCCCTTGTCGCATTCCACCGGTCACCAGTATTAAGGAGTCGAAATGTCTGAGCTCAACCCCGTCCGCATTGCCGTTATCGGCGCCGGCGCCATGGGCCGCAACCACATCCGCTTTGTCACCGAGGAGCCCGAGGCCGAGCTCGTCGCCATCGCCGACGCCTTTAAGGGCGCCCGCGCCACGGCCGAGGCCGCCGGCGTGCCGTTCTTTACCGATCCCGCCCAGATGATGGACGAGGTCAAGCCCGAGGCCGTCATCATCGCCACCCCCAACGACCTACACCTGGGCGTTGCCCGCGAGGCCGTAAAGCGCAACATCGTGCCGCTGGTCGAAAAGCCGATCTCCAACGACCTGGAAGATGCCCAGGCCTTCGCCGCCGAGGCCGAGACCGCCGGCGTGCCCGTGCTCGTGGGTCAGCACCGTCGTCACAACCCCTTCGTCAACAAGGCCAAGGAGATCATCGAGTCTGGCGAGCTGGGCAAGCTCACCGTGTCGAGCTTCCACTACATGATCTATAAGAATGACGAGTATTTCGACGTCGAGTGGCGCCGCAAGAAGGGCGCCGGCCCGATCCTGGTCAACCTGGTGCACGACGTCGACCTGCTCCGCTACCTGCTGGGCGAGCCCGTTGCCGTCCAGGGTATGCAGTCCAGCGCCGCCCGCGGTTTTGAGACCGAGGACTCCGCCGTGGTCAACGTCCGTTTTGCCGATGGCGCGCTCGCAAGCATGACCATCTCCGACGCCACCGCCAGCCCCTGGAACTGGGAGGCGACCGCTCGCGAGGACCCGCAGTACCGTCCCTTCGACGCCGACGCCTACTTTATCGGCGGAACCTTGGGCGCCCTGTCGCTGCCCCGCCTGCACCAGTTCTCCTACGACGGCGCCTCTAACTGGCACAAGCCGCTGCAGATGGAGATCCCGGCCGTGGACCCGGCGCTGCCGCACAAGATGCAGCTCAAGCACTTTGTAAAGGTCGTCCGCCGCGAGGTCGAGCCCGTCGTGACCCCCGCCGATAACGTCAAGACGCTCACGCTGCTTAACGCTATCAAGGAGGCCGCCGAGACCGGCCAGCTCGTCGAGCTGTAACGCTTTAGGGCGGGCCGCGGCAGAAACCCCATGCCGAACCCTTCGGTCCGCCACCAACAAGCCCCTCTTCTTTGCCCCGCGAGCAGCCTCCTGCCCGCGGGGCCTTTTGCTACCTTGCCGACGATTTTTCTGGGGCGGGGCGGCAAAAGTGGCTAAAAGAGCCCCGTCCCAAAATGACTACTTGGGTGGAGTGGCGGGTGGTATCCTTGGTAGCCCTGTGCTGCAAACGCACCTTAAACGCAAGGAGTCCCATGGATCTTATCGCCCAGCTCGCCCGCGAGCTCAACCTTAAGGCCGCCAACATCGAGGCGGCCGTCAAGCTCATCGACGAGGGCAACACCATCCCCTTTATTTCGCGCTACCGCAAGGAAGCAACGGGCGGTATGGACGACGTCGCCCTGCGCGCGCTCGACGAGCGCCTGTCCTACCTGCGCAATCTTGAGCAGCGTAAAGAGGACGTCATCCTGCTCATCGACGCCCAGGGCAAACTCACGCCCGAACTCGAGCAGCAGATTCGCGAGGCCACGCAGCTCCAGCGTGTCGAGGACCTCTACAAGCCCTACCGCAAAAAGCGCATGACTCGCGCGCAGAAGGCCCGCGAGGCCGGCCTGGAGCCGCTCGCCAACATGATCATCATGCAGGCCTCGGCCAAGGGCAGTGCGCTCGACGCCGCCGCAGCATACGTCAATGAGGAGGCCGGCTTCGACACGCCCGAAAAGGCGCTCGCCGGCGCCGCCGACATCGTGGCCGAGACGGTAGCCGAGGACCCGGAGAACGTCGCCGATCTGCGCGCCTTTACGCAAAACACCGCCGACATCGTCGTCGAGGCCACCGACCCCACCGAGAAGACCCCCTACGAGCCCTACTACAACTTTGACGAGCCGCTGCGCCGTATACCCAACCACCGCGTGCTGGCTATCGACCGCGGTGATCGCGAGGGCAAGCTCCGCGTGCGCGTGAACGTCGACGGCGCTGCCGCCACGGCACGCCTCGGCAGCCGTTGGCCCCGTCGCCAGGGCGTCTTCGCGCCCGTCTTTGACGCCGCCATCGCCGACGGCTACAAGCGCCTGATGGCCCCCTCGCTGGAGCGCGAGGCCCGCGCCAAACTCACCGTTCGCGCCCAGACCGAGGCTATCAACGTCTTTGCCAAGAATCTCGAGGGCCTGCTCTCTGCACGCCCCGTGCGCGGTGCCCGCGTGCTCGCGCTCGATCCGGGCTACCGCACCGGCTGCAAGGTCGCCGTCATGGACGAGACCGGCAAGCTGCTCGACCACGGCGTGGTCTACCCCACCAAGCCGCGCCACGACGTCGCCGGCACCAAGCGCGAGCTCGCTCGCCTCGTCAAGAAGGACGGCGTCAACACCATCGTCATCGGCAACGGCACCGCCAGCCGCGAGACCGAGGAAGTCGTCTCGGAGTTCATCGCCGAGCAGGCGCCTGGACTGCGATACACCATCGTCAACGAGGCCGGCGCATCGGTATACTCCGCCTCCGAGCTCGCCAGTCAGGAATACCCCGACCTGGACGTCACCGTGCGCGGCGCCATGAGCCTGGGCCGCCGCCTGCAAGACCCGCTGGCAGAGCTCGTCAAGATTCCGCCCCAGTCCATCGGCGTTGGCCAGTACCAGCACGACCTTGACCAGGCCGAGCTTTCGCGCACCCTGGGCCACGTGGTGGAGGACGTCGTCAACCGCGTGGGCGTCGACGTCAACACCGCAAGCGCGAGCCTGCTGGGATACGTATCGGGCATCACGCCGAGCGTGGCCAAGAATATCGTGGCCTACCGCGAGGAAAACGGTGCCTTTACCGATCGCCGCCAGCTTAAGAAGGTCCCCAAACTGGGACCCAAGGCATATCTCAACGCCGCGGGCTTCCTGCGCATCAGCGGTGGCAAGAACCCGCTCGACGCGACAAGCGTCCACCCCGAGAGCTACGAGGTGGCAACGGCCGTCCTGGAGCGCGCCGGCGTTGCGGCAAGCGAGCTCAGCCGCGGCGGCGTGCCCGACATCGAGCGCCGTCTGGGCAGCATCTCGGCGCTGGCAAGCGACCTGGACTGCGGTACCCTGACGCTCATCGACATTGTCAACGAGCTCAAGAAGCCCGGTCGCGACCCGCGCGACGACGCGCCCGAGGTGGTCTTTAGCCGCTCAGCACTTTCCATCGATGACCTGGAGCCCGGCATGGAACTCAAGGGCACGGTGCGCAACGTCGTCGACTTTGGCGCGTTCGTCGACGTGGGCGTGCACCAGGACGGCCTCGTGCACATCTCCAAACTGGCCAACCGCTTTGTCAAGCACCCGAGCGACGTGGTGCGCGTCGGCGACACGGTCAAGGTGTGGATTGAAAAGGTCGATCGCGACCGCAAGAAGATCTCCCTCACCATGGTGCAGGGCAAGTAAACCGCCAAAGCAAAGGTACCCCCTGCAGCGACGTGCAAAATCGCGAGTATTCTGCAATTTCCGCCGTTCCGAACGCCCCACAGAGACAATAACGTCAAAAACAACCCCCGTTTTAGCGACATTAGAGCCAGAACGGGGGCCGTTCCATGCTTCGGTTAACTGATAAAGACCTTTACCTTGCTGAATACTCGCGATTTTGCACGTCGCTACAGGGGGTACCCTTGCTTACGGCAGAATATGAAAGCCGAGCGAGGCGATATCCTTGGCAAAGCCGCGCACGGTGTCGAGCGAGACCTCGTACGGGTCGCGACCGATGTTCTTGCGCTTGGCCAGGATGCTGTTGGGCACCGTGATGATCTGGCAACCGCAGGCTTCTGCCTGGTAAATGTTAATGAGCTCGCGCGTGGACGCCCACAGGACCTCACAGTTGGGCTTGGCGGCGGCCTTCTTGACCGACTCCGTCATAAACGGAATGGGATCGACGCCGGTATCGGCAATACGGCCGGCAAAGAGCGAGATAATGGACGGCGTCTCGGTGTCAACGGCCTCGACCATCTCATCGACCTGCTTAGGCGTAAAGATGGTAGTGACGTTGACCTTGACGCCGTCAGCGGAAAGCTTGCGGACCAGCTCGGCGGTGGACTCGCCCTTGGTGGTCACGCACGGAATCTTGACGTAGACGTTCTCGGCCCAGGTAGCGATCTCGCGCGCCTCGACCTCCATGGTCTCGACGTCGTCGGCAAAGACCTCAAACGAGACGGACACATCGGTGATATGGGTCAGGACCTCCTTGGCAAACGCGCGGTAATCCGTCACGCCGCCCTTCTTCATAAGGGACGGGTTGGTCGTGAAACCCTGAACGTTGCCGTTCTCGTACATGTCGAGCATGCCCTCGAGGTTTGCACCGTCAGCGAACACCTT
>DBFOIV010000108.1:0-3794 GCA_048489175.1 Collinsella sp.
CGCCGATCGCGCAGGTCTACCCGTTTGCGCAGCGCATGGCCGAGGAGGGCGTTGCATGCGAGATGCACGTCTTCGACCAGGGTGGTCACGGCCTTTCGCTCGGCAACGCCAACACCGCGGTCGACAACGAGGACAAGCAGGCGGCAGTCCGTCCCTGGATCCGCCTAGCCTTCCGCTTCCTGGAGCGCCATCTGTAAGAGTAAGAGGGCCAGCCCCATCCCGTCCCTCATAACTTGCGGTGAAATAGTTCCAATTAAAGTCACGGGGCTTTAAACAGGAACTATTCCACCGCAACTTCGTTTTGATCTGTTGGAGACGGAGGAAAATGGATCATTTTGTCGAGGGAGCGGGCGGCTGTTTCTGCTCCCGCGGGAAACCACGTCCCGTTTGGGAAATCGTGACCCGTTTTGGGCGCAGATTCCGGGTCGCAGTTTCCCCGAGGGGCTCGATCGGGAAATCGCATCCCAGTCTGAGCGCCGATTCCGGGCTGCAGTTTCCGCTAGATGCCTCAACCGGAAAGCCCGTCCCGTTTAGGTGTTCCGGAGTGGGATTCGGTTTCCGCAACAGGCCCGTCTGGGAAGCAATGGCCCAGAATTCCCCTTGCACCGATCTGTCGATTGAACGTCGTTGTGTGTTCACGCTATCATGTAAGCTTAAAATTGGTTAGCCATGGCAAACGGTTAGCCATGGTGAACATAAATACAACGCCCTGCGGGCGTCGGGGGAGGAACACGGACGTGAAGCTCGATACGCTCGAGATCGGAAAAGACGCCGTTGTCGCATCGGTGGCATCGGACGATCAGGCACTCCGACAGCATATTTTGGACATGGGCCTAACGCCGGGCACCGAAGTCACCATGATGAAGTACGCCCCCATGGGCGATCCGCTCGAGATCCGCCTGCGTGGCTACGAGTTGACACTGCGCAAGGACGATGCCGCTCGCATCGAGCTCGTGGGTATTCACGACACCGATACGGGTCCGCGCGCTAACGCCGCAATCGGCACGACGGAGCATCCGGCCCTGGGCGAGGGGACGTATTCGCCCCGTGCGGCAAAGACGGCCGTGCCAGAGGGCGCGCCGCTGCACTTTGCCCTCGCCGGCAACCAAAACTGCGGCAAGACCACGTTATTCAACCAGCTGACGGGCTCCAACCAGCACGTCGGTAACTTTCCCGGCGTGACGGTCGACCGCAAAGATGGCACCATCCGTAACCATCCCGAGGCGAGCGTTACCGACCTGCCCGGCATTTACTCCCTGTCGCCGTACACAGGCGAGGAGGTCGTGAGCCGTCAGTTCATCCTCGACGAGCGTCCGGACGCCATCATCGACATCATTGACGCCACCAACATCGAGCGCAACCTGTACCTGACACTGCAGCTCATGGAGCTTGACCGTCCTATGGTCATCGCGCTCAACATGATGGACGAGGTGACCGCCAACGGCGGCGCCGTAGACGTCAACTTGCTCGAGAGCCTGTTGGGCGTGCCCGTTGTCCCCATTAGCGCTGCCCGCAACGAGGGCATCGGCGAGCTGGTGGACCACGCCCTGCACGTGGCGCGGTTCCGCGAGCGCCCTGGTCGCCTGGACTTTTGCGCGCCCGACGGTCCGGACGGCGGTGCGCTGCATCGCTGCATCCACGGTATTGCTAACCTGATCGAGGACCATGCCGTGACGGCGCACATCCCGGTGCGCTTTGCGGCGACCAAGCTGGTCGAGGGCGATGAGCTGGTAACCGAGGCGCTTCACCTGGATCGCAATGAGCTCGACGCTATCGAGCACATCATCACCCAGATGGAGGGCGAGGCCGGCACCGACCGCCTATCTGCGCTGGCCGATATGCGTTTTAGCTTTATCGGCGACGTGTGCGGGCGTTGCGTCGTCAAGCCGCACGAGAGCCGCGAGCACGTGCGCTCCGTCAAGATTGACCGCATCCTGACAGGTCGTTACACAGCCATTCCGGCGTTTCTGGTGATCATGGGCCTCGTCTTTTGGCTGACGTTTGGCGTGATCGGCGCGGCGTTGCAGGGACTTATGGAGGACGGTATCGCTGCCATCATCGCCTCGGCCGATGCGGGTCTCAAAGCGTTCGGCACCAACGACGTGGTGCGCTCGCTGGCTGTCGACGGCGTGCTTACGGGCGTGGGCAGCGTGCTGACCTTCCTGCCGATTATCGTCGTGCTCTTCTTGTTCCTCTCCATTCTGGAAGACTCCGGCTACATGGCGCGCGTGGCCTTTGTCATGGATAAAGTGCTGCGCCGCTTTGGCCTGTCAGGCCGCAGCTTCGTGCCTATGCTCGTCGGTTTTGGCTGCACCGTGCCGGCTATCATGTCGACCCGTACGCTCCCATCCGAGCACGACCGCAAGATGACGGTCATGCTCACGCCGTTCATGAGCTGTTCGGCCAAGTTGCCGGTCTACGGTCTGCTGTGCGGGGCGTTTTTCCCGCAGGCGACAGTTCCCGCCATGGTTTCGCTCTATCTGATCGGCATCGTGGTCGGCTGCATTGCCGCCCTGGTGCTCAACCGCACGGCATTTAAGGGCGACCCGGTGCCGTTTATCATGGAGCTCCCCAATTACCGCCTGCCGAGCGTCAAGACGACGGTGATGCTGGCATGGGATAAGGCCAAGGACTTTATTACCAAGGCCTTTACCATTATCTTTGCCGCTACGGTGGTCATCTGGTTCCTGCAGACGTTCGATATCCGCTTTAACGTGGTCGCCGACCAGTCACAAAGCCTGCTTGCCGGTCTGGGTAGCATCATCGCGCCGGTGTTGGCCCCGCTCGGTTTTGGCGACTGGCGCGCATCCACGGCGCTCGTCACCGGACTCATTGCCAAGGAGAGCGTCATCTCGACGCTCACGGTGCTTTTGGGCGCAACGTCGCCCGCGGCGCTGTCGACCATGTTTTCGCCGTTTACCGCCTACGTGTTCCTGGTCTTTACGCTGCTGTACCCGCCCTGCGTGGCTGCCATCGGCGCCGTCAAGAGCGAGCTGGGCGCGCGCTACGCCGTTGCCGTGTTCGCGTTTCAGGTCGCCGTTGCCTGGATCGTGGCGTTTGTCGTGCATTCGGCGGGCATATTGCTGGGGTTGGCTTAGTTATGAATTGACGGCGCAACCTCTGTGTATCGAATTGTTTTCGGCCCCGCTTCTGTACTGACGGATGCGGGGCCGTTGCTATATAATCGCCTCCGCTCAAAACGATTGGAGACGTTATATATGACTCAGACAAGGCAAGACGGCATCACGCTCAGGCAGTGGCTCCCACTCGTCGGTCTCACCTGCTGTGCGTTCGTGTTCAACACGTCGGAGTTTATGCCCATCGGCCTTTTGACTGATATCGCCGCGTCGTTCTCGCTCACCGAGGCCCAGGCGGGCATCATGATCTCGGTCTACGCCTGGGGCGTCATGCTGCTGTCGTTGCCGCTCATGGTGTTTGCCTCGCGCTTCGAGTTCAAGCGGATGCTGCTGGGCGTGCTCGCCGTGTTCTCGCTGGGCCAGTTTCTGTCCGCTGTGGCGCCGACTTATCCCATCCTGGTCTGCGCGCGCCTGGTGGTCGCTTGCGCACATGCCGTGTTCTGGTCAGTCGCCTCGATTATGGCCTCGCGCCTGGTCGACACTCGCCACGGCGCGCTCGCCATCAGCATGATCGCTACGGGCTCGTCCATCGCGCAGATCTTTGGCCTGCCTCTCGGTCGCGCCATTGGCTTGGCCGTGGGCTGGCGCATGACGTTTGCCGTGGTCGGGGGCCTCTCAGCCATCGCGGTCGTCTACCAGGCAGCGGTGTTCCCGGCC
>DBFOIV010000109.1:0-10634 GCA_048489175.1 Collinsella sp.
TCCTTATCGTTGAGTACTCGATCGAAAACTATAATCCTAATGCGTTACTTGCCATAAGACTTCTATCTGTGTAACGAAAGTGCAATATGGCATATACGTTATATACAAGTTGCCAAATGCGGTAGAGTTGCAGCAACGCGACAGCGAGAGTCGATGGGGGACCGATATGATCAAGGCTGTTATTTTTGACATGGATGGAACGCTGGTCGATACCGAGCGTTTGGGGATTAAGGCCTGGAAGGCAGGCGCCGCTGAGCTGGGGCTCGCGATTGATGAAGCGCTGATCCATCAGTTTATCGGCCGCACGCTGCCCGATGTTATGGACATCCTCGATAAGCATTATGGCAGCCACGAAACCACCGAGGCGATCTATCGTCGCCACAAGGAGATTCGCGACGAGATGGTCAAGACCGAACTGGAGCTTAAGGCCGGCGCCGCCGAGTGCCTAGACGAGTTGCTAGCTGCGGGCTATCACGTGGGCCTAGCGACGTCGTCGCGCCTCGTTACGGCCGAGCGCAACCTTAAGATGGTCGGTCTTTTTGACAAGTTTGAAACGGTAACGTGTGGCGAGGACGTCGTGCACGGCAAGCCCGACCCCGAGATGTATCTGCTCGCCTGCGAGCGTGCGGGCTTTGCCCCCGAGGAGTGCGCCGTGGTCGAGGATTCGCGCAATGGTTGCGTCTCGGGCATCACGGCCGGCTGCCACGTCTTTGCCGTCCCCGATATTGTGCCGCTGCCGCAGGACGTGGTGGATGGCTGCGAGGCCGTGCTCGATACGTTGTTCGACCTGGCGGCGGCAATCAAGACTGTGCGCTAGAAAATTGCGGCGTTGAAACGAGCGATTGCTCACGTTTGCGCTTAAGCAAAAGGGGTCCGGCAATGGTCGGGCCCCTTTTGCTTAAGCGGCGACTTAGCATACTCGCGGGCGTGCTATAGATACGCACCGAGGTTGATGGCCGTGGCGTCGGTCTGGCTGCTTGCCTGGGTGCTGGCGCGTTCCAGTAGGAACGGACGTACCAGTTCTTGGCGGTTGATATCCTCGGCGGCGACTGCGGTGACGGTACGCGCTGCGGAGCCGACACGGATATGCTTGATCTTTGCCGGGGCCTTGTTCTCGATTTGCTCCATCAGCAGTTGGACACCCTTGCGGCCAATCTCGTAGCCCGGGGGCGCTACCGTAGTGAGCGGGACCGATCCGCTCCAAGCGAGCGGGTTGCCATCGCAGCCTGCTACGCGTACTTGCCCGGGGACAGAGATGCCCTTGTCGACCAGTGCCGAAACGACGCCCGAGGCCAACACATCGGTCAGGCCGACGACAAAATCGGGACGTTCGTCCGCGGGGCGCTCGGCGATTTGGGCACCGATGCCGTAGCCGTCGGCAGCGGTATTCCATTCGCCGGCGTCGATGACTTCGATCTTGATATCGGGGTGCAGGGCGAGCGCCTTATGAATGCCAAGGACGCGCAGGGTGAGTTGCATAAATGCTGCTCGGCCGACGACGACAATATGGTGCGCGCCGCGGGCGATGGCAAGTTCGGCAATGATGCGACCCTGGGCCTCATTGTCGGCCGCTACGTAGTAGCCGGGCTCGGAGCAATGGATGTCCAGATGGACGATCGGCACGGGCATCTTGGTCATGGCGGGGTGCCAGTCGGGGGATGCCATGGGCTGAACCATGACGCCGGACATCTGGGTGCCCATAAAGTAGCGCAGGTAATGATCCTCGAGAATATCGTCGTTATCGGCGTTGGCGATGAGCAAGTCGTAGCCGTGCTTGCGGGCCTCGTTGTGGGCGCCGCTGGCGATTTGGAGCGAAAAGCCGTGATCGAGACGGGGGAGCACCAGGCCAAAGGACTTGGTGGCGCCGCCCGCGAGCTGACGGGCGCTTTGGTTGGGCAGGTAGCCAAGGCGATTGATGGTCTCGTTGATGAGCTTGAGGGTCTCGGGGCGCAGCTTTTCGGGGTGGTTGAGCGCGTTGGAAACCGTGCCCAACGAAACCCCGGCCTCGCGCGCGACGTCGCTGATTTTTACCTTTGCCATAGCGGCCCCTTTGATGCGTTTCAAGTACAAGCCAGATTGTAGCATCCCAAACCTACCAAAAAGGGACAGGTTTATTTTGGCAGGTTTATCTGGGGAAACGCCGTTGCCAGCGCGACCACCACGAAGGGGGCAGGTACCTTTGTGGTGGTTTGGACCGGCTGGACGTGTGTGCATCGAGTGGTATCTAAGTTGAGATACCACTTCTGGTATATCAGCTTGCGTTTGCGTGAGTACAATACTCGAACGTTATGCGTCTCAGCGCCCCCTGTGCGTGGACGTTTTGCAGTCAAGCGGACGAAGGGATTTATCCTATGTGCGGAATTGTCGGCTACACCGGCTCTGATATTGCAAAGAACATCCTGGTCACGGGCCTCAAGCGTATGGAGTATCGCGGCTATGACTCCTCGGGCGTCGCGCTCGAGGTGGGCGAGGGCGCCGCGGCGCACCTCGATGTCATCCGCCGCGTGGGTAAGGTCGCGGGCTTGGAGAGCGAGCTTTCCAATATCGACAGCGACGCTACCTGCGGTATCGGCCACACCCGTTGGGCCACCCACGGCAAGCCCTCCGTCGTTAACGCTCACCCCCACACCAGCTGCGACGGTCGTATCGCCATCGTCCACAACGGCATCATCGAGAACTTCGCCGAGCTGCGCGAAGAGCTGGAGGGCCGCGGCCACCACTTTAAGAGCGAGACCGATACCGAGGTCTTCGCGCATCTGATCGAAGAGGCTTATGCCGAGACGCACGACCTGATGGCCTCCGTGCGCGAGGCTTGCACCCACGTGGTCGGTGCCTATGGTCTGGCCGCCGTGTGCGCTGACGAGCCCGGCGTGATCGCCGTGGCCCGCAAGGATTCCCCGATCGTGGTCGGCGCGGGCGAGACCGGCGCCTATGTCGCCTCCGACGTCATCGCGCTCATCGACGCAACCCGCGACGTCGTGGTGCTCGAGGACGGTCAGTTTGCCAAGCTCACGCCCGCAGGCGTCGAGTACACCGACGAGGCCGGCAACGTTATCGAGCCCAAGGTCACCCACATCGACTGGGACCTGGACATGGCAGAAAAGGGCGGTTATCCCGACTTTATGCTCAAGGAGATTCACGAGCAGCCGCGCGTCGTGCGCGACACGCTGGTCGGTCGTATGACGCCGGCCGGCGAGCTCGACATCGACGAGCTGGGCCTTTCGCTCGAGGAGCTCAACGACATCGACCGCGTCTACGTGATCGCTTGCGGCACCAGCTATCACGCTGGCCTCATTGCCAAGAATCTCATTGAGGGCTGGGCTCGCATCCCCACCGAGGTGGAGGCGGCCAGCGAGTTCCGTTATCGCAACCCCATCATTACGCCGACGACGCTTGTCGTTGCCGTGTCCCAGTCGGGCGAGACGGCCGATACCCTTGCCGCCATTCGCGATGCGCGCATCAAGGGTGCCAAGGTCTTCGGCATCACCAACGTGGTGGGCAGCCCCGTGGCGCGTGAGAGCGACGGCGTCATCTACACCAAGGCCAACAAGGAGATCGCGGTCGCCTCGACCAAGAGCTTCATCGGCCAGGTCGTGAGCCTTACGCTTTTGGCCCTGCTGCTGGCGCAGGTCAAGTACCGCTTGACCACTAAGCAGGCGCGCATGCTGTTCCGCGAGCTTTCCGATACGGCCGAGCAGATCCAGTGGATTTTGGATACCCAAACCGAGGCCGTTCATGAGGCTGCCCTGCTGTGCAAGGACGCGCAGTCGGCGCTGTTCGTGGGCCGTGGCATGGGTGCCGCTATTTCCTACGAGGGTGCGCTCAAGCTCAAGGAGGTCAGCTACCTGCACGCCGAGGCATATGCCGCCGGTGAGATGAAGCATGGCCCCATTGCCCTGATCGACCCGGGCTTCCCTGTCATCGCTGTGGCCACCAAGAGTGCCACCTACGACAAGACCGTGTCGAACCTTATGGAGTGCAAGGCGCGCGGTGCCAAAGTCATCGTCGTTGCCACCGAGGGCGACGAGGAGATCAACAAGATCGCCGACTGCATTATCCGCGTGCCGGCAGTCCGCGACGTGTTCAGCCCCATCACGGCGAGTGTCCCGCTGCAGCTGCTCGCCCGCGAGGTCGCCATCCTGCGCGGCTGCGACGTCGACCAGCCCCGTAACCTGACGAAAAGCGTCACGGTCGAATAATTGTTGTTCCGCCGTTCTAACAACTAAGGCCCGGCTCCGCATCAAGACGGAGCCGGGCCTTGTTGCATTTTCCCAGGTAAAACCTGCCAAAATGAACCTGTCCCTTTTTGGCAGGTTAGCGGAGCTTGCTGGTCTCGAAGTACTCGGGGAACTGGTCCAGAACCTCGGTCTGGTTGCGGAACATCATATGCAGGTGCTTGCTAACCAAAAAGCTCGCTTCGATGGGGTCGCGACCGGCGATAGCGCGGCGAATCTGCTTGTGTTCGTTCACGATGTCCTGATTGTCGAGAACCTGCGTGGCAGCGCGCAGCCAGCGGAAGCGCTCCAGGTCGGCATTGGTCTCTTCGAGCCACGACCACACTGTGCTGCGACATGCGATGCTAAAAATCATGTGATGCATGAGGTTGTCGCTCAAAAAGAAGCCGATGCGATCCTCTTCGGCCATGGCCTTTTCCTGCAGCGCGATGGCGCGGTCGAGCTGCTCGATGCCAGCCGACGTGGCGCGCGCACAGCACTCCACAATCACCTGCTTTTCCAGATGCTCGCGGATGTAACAGGCGCTCTCGGCAAGGGTGAGGTTGATGGGTGAGACGTAGGTGCCGCTCTGGGGCACGGTGCGCACCAGGCCTTCCTGCGCCAAGCGAACCAAAGCCTCGCGCACGGGCGTGCGACCCATGTCCAGGTCATCGCAAAGCTGCTTGACGCCCAGCTTTTCGCCCGGCTTGTAGTCCAGGTAGACGATTTTGCGTCGAATGGTGTGGTAGGACTGGTCCTGTAGGCTCGTTTCCTGCTCGCCGACGTGCATCGATTCTTCCATAGCGCCTCGCAACTGTTCTATCAAACTCATATGTCAGTTGTTAATTATGCCGCGAATCAGCTCTCCGCGGTGGGTAATTCGGCTGTTGCCTGAGAACTATTGCGGCATCTTAGTCTGTGTTTGCGCAAGGCTGCGCTCAATGTTGCCGTATCATAAGCCGTCGCAAACGTGAAATAGAAAGAAGGAATCCCATATGCAACTGGCAAATATCGTACGCGAGCGCTGGAAAGGCGTCTTGTTCTGCCTGATCATCGCCATTCCCGCGACGTTGCTCGGCAAACAGGTTGAGGTGGTCGGCGGGCCGGTGTTTGCCATTCTCTTTGGCATGGTCCTGGCGCTCGTCTTTCCCAAGAAACGTCGCGAACAGCTCGCCGCCGGCGTTACCTATACGTCCAAAAAAGTCTTGCAGTACGCGGTTATCCTGCTTGGCTTTGGCATGAACCTCTCCCAGATTCTGTCCAAGGGCGCCCAGTCGCTGCCCATTATCGTGGCGACAATCTCGACCTCGCTTGTCATCGCCTTTGTGCTCTGTCGCGTTATGAACGTGCCGGGCAAGATCGCGACGCTTGTGGGTGTGGGTTCGTCGATTTGCGGCGGTTCTGCCATCGCCGCGACCGCACCCGTCATCGATGCCGACGATCGCGAGATTGCCCAGGCTATTTCGGTCATCTTCCTGTTTAACGTTATCGCGGCGCTCGTGTTTCCGACGCTTGGCGGCATGCTCGGGCTGACCAACGAGGGCTTCGGCCTGTTTGCCGGTACCGCCATCAACGACACCTCGTCCGTAACGGCTGCGGCGAGCGCTTGGGACAGCATGCATCCCGGCGCCAATGTGCTCGAGAGCGCCACGGTGGTCAAGCTCACCAGGACGCTGGCCATCATTCCCATCACGCTGGCGCTTGCTTGCTGGCAGATGCATCTGGCGCGCAAGGCCGGCGGCGACGCTAGGAGCACGTTCTCGCTTAAACGCGCGTTTCCCGTGTTTGTGCTGTTCTTTGTGCTGGCGAGTGTGATCACCACGGTGCTTCAGCTTCCCGCGTCCATCACGGCGCCCATCAAGGAGCTGTCGAAGTTCTTCATCGTGATGGCCATGGCGGCAATTGGCTTTAATACCGATATCGTCGAGCTGGTCAAAAAGGGCGGCAAGCCCATCGCGCTGGGCTTTTGCTGCTGGATTGGCATTGCGTGCATGAGTTTGGGAATGCAACACGTGCTGGGAATCTGGTAGAGAAGTAGCTTGTTTGCGTGCTGCGTGCTGGCGAGCGCATTCTCACGGTGGAGCGATAGGAGCTCTTGCGGGTATGGCTTGTCCGCAGGTTTATAAGTCCCGAAGAGCTCTTATCGCCCCGCCAGGATGGCGATGCGGGGCAACACCTATACTCGCAGGACGGCGCTTTCTGCCCTATAGTGTTTGGTGAGCAATATCGTTCAATTTTGAAACACTCGGTCGTGCGACCGTCGGCGGTTGCACGTCGCTGCGGACAGGGGCAAATAATGGATAGCGATGCCAAGCTGAACATCTTGACCGAGGCCCTGGCTGCTGCCGGGGCCTCGGCATTGGCAATCGATGCGCGTGGGGACGTCGCGATCTCGACCATGAATGACGCGGCGCTCGAGCGGGATGTGGCGGCTTTTGTCGCTGAGCGCCTCGACCGTATAGGAGACGGCGCGCGTCTGGTTATGGGACGTGCGGGTGCGCGCCTGAACCTGACCGTTCGCTCCACCGACAAAGAGGGCGGGGGCCTTTGGGTCGTCGTGGTCCGCGAGGTGCGCGGCGCCGCGGCGCACGCGGGCATCGAGTGGCTCAACGCCGACGAGGTTGAGGCCCGCTACGAATCGAGCGCGTACGGCATCGTTGAGGGGGCGGCCTCGGTGGCTGCGCCGGTTGCAGAGAGTTACGCGCGCGGTGTGCCCCTTATGCTCGAGGGCGAGCTGGGAGCGGGTCAGGTCGAGATCGCCAAGCGCCTCTATCTGGACGGTCCTTTTGCCGGTCAGCCCTTTGTTTCCGTTGCGCTCGATGAGCTCACCGAGCGCGGTTGGCGCTATGTGCTCAAAAGCGCCGAATCGCCGCTGTTCCAAACGGGGCTGACCCTTTGCATTGAGGGCTGGAATGCGGTTGGCCCCCAGCGCCTCCGCGAGCTGGTCTCCACGATGACCGACACCGCGTTGGCGACGCGCTGCCATGTGGTGCTGACGGCGAATGACATGCCGGGCGGCGGCGAAAGTGATCAAGCCGCCTTTGTGACCGAGCGCTTCGCCTGTGCGGTGAGCGTCGCGCCGGCAATCGCCGAGCAGGGAGCCGCGTCGACGAAGGTCGCGCGCTATTTGGAATATCTCGCTGATGCATTTGGGACGGCAGCGCCCACGCTGTCTGCCGCGGCGACGAAGACGCTCGATGCTTACCGCTGGCCGCGCAACTATCTGCAGCTCCGCGAGGTCTCGGAACGACTGTATATATTGGTGGGGACGGGCACGGTGGACCGCGCTGTGGCGGAGGAAGTGCTCGCCCAAGAGGACGTGATTAAGACCGCAACCTTTGGCGCCCCGACGCTTGAAAGTGACCTGTATATCCTGCGACCGCTGGCCGATACCGAGCGAGATATCGCGCATCTGGTTGTAGACCATCTCCACGGCAACCGAACCCGTGCGGCGGAGGTGCTGGGCATAAGCCGTACAACGCTGTGGCGCTTGCTGAAGGACGATGACCGTTGAGCGAGGCGCCCGTGACCGCACGCGACACGTGTGCTACAGTCCAAAGCGTTATTGTTTCGATTTGGTTACGGCGTGCGAGGGCATATGGCTGAGACTTCAAAACCGAGCCGCAGAAGGCGGAGTGCCGCGCCGGTCAACCGACGCACAACATCGGTGACGTGGGGCAAACACGCCTCGGGGTTTGATGGCTCGTTCAAGCGCACTAAATACGGCTATCCTTCGGCAAGCGCCCGCTTGGCAATGCAGGCAGAGTCCTCGCTGTGGGGCCGCAAACGCGTGGTGGGCTCAAAGCTCAAGCACGACGGAACGCTCGGCTACATCAGCCGCGGGGCGGCTCGCCGCAGCGGGCTCAATCCCGCCGGCTGGCATCGCTACGTGCCGATCGTGGCCGCCGTTGCAGTGATCGTCATCGCGCTCGCTGCGCTCGGATATGCCGGCGGTGGCGCCAACTTGGACGCAATGTTTAAATCGCCCGAGCTCGCGCATGTAGGTACAGAAGTTGTCGAGGGCGCTCAGGCCCAGACGAGCGTCGCGCCCCAGCGCGGTATCGTTGCGGCGGCCTCTACCATCGCCGATGCGCAAAAGGACGAGGACGAACAGGGCGATGGCGCCGAAACGGCCCAGACGAACGAAACGACGACAACGGCGACGTCAATATAAGTTGCGAGTGGGGTAGCTAAAATAGCCCCGTCCCAAATTAGCTACCCCTGCTGACGTTCCTGTACTATTTCACGTACACCACGTTGTTGCGGCGCGGCTTTGCCTCGGGTAGCGTGTCCTCGGCGTAGCCAAGAATGCAGTTACCGACGCCGCGCAGGCTGCCGTCGGCGGGCAGGCCCCAGCTGGCCAGCAGCTCCAGGCCCTCGGGCGAGTCAAAGACCTCATGCGCGCGGTGAATCCAGCACGAATCGACACCCAGTGCATAGGCGGCGTTGAGCAAGTTGCCCATGGCGAGCGAGCCGTCTTCCAGATGTGTGGGCACGCTGCGGTCAACCAGCACCACCACAACGGTCTTGGCGCCATAGAAGGGGTCGCTGTTGCTGTCCATGACCTGGGCGTTGAGCTGTGAGAGATGCTCGACGGTCGCGGGGTCGGTGACGGCGACAAACGTCACCGGCTGGCGGCCCATGCCGCTCGGTGCATATTGGCCGGCTTCGATAATACGTGCAAGCTTTTCAGCCTCGACGGGACGATCGCTGTAGTTGCGGCAGCTGCGGCGGTGAATGAGTGCTTCGATAGTCTCCATGGTGTCTCCTTGCGGTGGCGTTGCAGATGCCCCGTTCATACCCGTCGGGCTTAAACGATAGACGGTCAATTGCCCGGCCAAAAGGATAGATTCCAATTGGGAAAGTAGGTTTGCATAAAAGTACCTTCAGAATGTGACAAACAAATGGGATGGTTAAACGTTTTATCCCGTCTACCCTGCGGTTTTTTACCACTTGCCTAAATGACGAACGCATAACCTTTGATAAAGGTTTTACTAAAGGAGTACCAACGTTTATCAATGCGCCGTGGTGGCGCCGGGCCAGGAGGTAACATCATGTTCCAGGCTGGAGATGTCGTCGAGACCGATTTCGAAGGATTTCTGAAGCTGCTGCGTTCCAAGACGCGCGCTTTCGTGTCGATCAACGATCACGAGTACTACATCACGCACACCGATGGCTATTGGCGTGTTCAGGATTGCGAGGCCCTCAACGACAAGGGCCACTTTACTGACTGCTCCGAGCTGGTCAACACGGTCTGCGAGGTCGTCGAGCTGCCGTGGATTGCCGGCAAGAGCCTGCATGACAGCTTCTCGGGTGCTACGGTCTATGAGGCCGTCGCTGCTTAACAGCCAACACTCGATATTCTCTCGCAACCGCCGGCGCCGCCCCCGCGCCGGCGGTCTTTTTCTGCCGATAGGCCATAAAAGTGCACGCATTTGCGGAGAGCCTGTTGACGATAGTCAAAACTCGGACTAATCTAGAGACACATAATTGGTCAAAAAACGGACAATCGAATGGTGGGATAGATGAATAGTGCGGTTACGCTGGTCGACTTCGACCGGTTGCTCAATGGACTCGACCATATCTATTCGGAGTTCTCGCGCGCCTGCGGTCTTTCGGACTGCGCTTACTGGATGCTCGTCGATACCAGCACGGCGGGCGGCAGTATTGCCGTAAGCCGTCTGACAAGCGAATGGTTCTACAGCAAGCAGACCATCAACTCGGCAATTAAAACCTTGACGGCGCGGGGCTTCGCAACGTTGGAGTTTGCCGAAGGCAGCCGTAAGAACAAGGTTGTGAGCCTGACCGAAGAGGGCAGGCGATTTGCCGAGCGTTATGCGCTGCCGGCACTCAAGGCCGAGCAGCGAGCCTTTGGCGCGCTTGAGCCGTGTGAGCAACGCGAAATCATGCGCTTGATCGGCAAATTCTCTCAGGTGCTCGGCGAGGAGTGCGAGACATTTAAGCAGCAGGTGGCAGCCGCAAGCCAGATGCAAGATCGACGTGAGGGGGAGTCGTGCGACTGTTAATGAGGTTTCTAAAGCCATATCGAGGGCTTGTCGCAGTGACGCTGCTGGTGCTGCTAATCGACAACATCGGCACGCTGCTGGTGCCCACGATGCTGGCGAACATGGTCAACACCGGCATCACCACGGGCGATGTCGACTACATCCTGCGCAACGGTCTGTACATGCTCATCGCGACCAGCATGGCTAGCGGCGGCACGGTGCTGGGCTGCTATCTTTCGGCGCGCCTGGCCGCCAACGTGGCTTGCGATATCCGCAATGCCGTGTACGACAAATCGCTCGAGCTCGCGGCCAGCGATTTTGAGCGCTTTGGCACCGGATCGATGATCACGCGCTCGCTCAACGACATCAACGTGATTCAGCAGGCGATTCTGCAGACGATTCAGCTGGTGCTGCC
>DBFOIV010000110.1:0-5776 GCA_048489175.1 Collinsella sp.
GTCGTCGCCCACCAGCAGCGGACGCTTGACCAGCATGCCGTCGGTCGCCAGCAGCTCGTAGCACTCCCGATCCGTCATGCCCGCATCCAGACGCGCCTTCAGGCCCAGCTCTCGATATTTCATGCCCGACGAATTAAAGAAGCGCCGCACCGGCAGCCCCGAATGAGCAATCCAGGTCGCAAGCTCATCAGCCGTGGGATTGTCCAAAACGATATCGCGGTCGATATACTCAACCCCATGTTCATCCAGCCATGCCTTGGCCTTCTTACAGGTCGAGCACTTGGGATATTCAACAAACAGTACGGTCATGGGAATCCTCCGAATATAGATCGGCCAACGCAGGCACACGCCACACGAGGCGCCTTCGTATGATGGGCCAATTGTAGCCCGCGGGTCACACGTTAAACGAACCGTACCCCGAATCCGCGCTTGATAAACGGTAGCAGTTCCATTGCTTCGGGCGTGATATGGCCCGCAACGTTCATGCGCTCGTCACCGGGAAGATCGACCCGCGCAATCTCAAGCTCGCCTTCGTAGCGCCCATATCCGCTATTGCTCACAGCGATCGACCCCGCCTTTCGCGGCAGGCCGGCTCCGGCATCCGTCGGCACGGAATCCGGCTTATGCGTCGTACGTGACTCCTGAGACCTAAAGATGAGGACGCTCGAGTCGGGCCGGTCGTGATGAATCTGCCCGCGCACATAGGCATAACCGGGCTCAAGCTCGCATTGCAGGTCCACGTATCCGGCGGAAACTTGAGCAAACTGCGCCCAGCCCGCATCGGATAGATCGGGGTCGCCGACCAACACAATGTCGCAATCGGCGCCATGTGCAAGCTCAAGCATATTGAGAGCAACCTTTGACGCGCGACCGCGCTGCGCCTCGACCGTCGGCAGTCCCTCGAATACCGGCCCGCGAACGTTAGCATCACCCGGCACAAAAGCCATGATTTCGAATCCAAGCGCCGCAAGACGAAGATTCGTCCGAGCAACATCTTCAAGAGCTAAACCGGTATAAGGCTTGGGGTAAAAATTGTGGCAGGCGGCAAAACGAGTCACATCGGCACCGGCCTCACGCCACGATGCGATTTCATCAGAACTCACCGTCGATGCATTGACCACAATGCGAAATACACCGGACAGCTCCGCGACCCGCTGGGCGCTAAAGCCATAGTCCAAACGAAGGTATTCCAACCCCAGATCGCGCAGGTCCTCGATACGCTCAAGCCCGAGCAAATCGCACGTACGCGGCCCCACATCGGCAATGAGCGCAATGCCGCGGGCGGAAAGCAGCGACAGCACATGACGGACTTTATCTGCATACGCCGCTCCCCCATCCTCGGGAATATGCAGTGAGGTAAACGCATAGCGCGCACCCGCCTCGGCACCACGCTCAATCGTCCGCTCAATATCCTGCAGAGGGCTGGAAAGATAAATCGAAATACCCGTTTTCACGCTTCAACGCTCCTTTAAAAAAGGCCGGCGGAGCAGTTAGCCCCGCCGGCACAACCATAGCATCAAGAAATCTGCCGCGCGCCGCGAGCCCCGAGCAACACGGCTCGCGATATCAAACTACTCGCCAAAGAACTCGTTGATCTTCTGCTCGTCGACGCCAAAGAACCACGTCAGGACAAAGCCGGCGGCATAGGCAAGCAGCATAGCGGCAACGTAGCCGAGCTGCTGGCCAGGAACAACGATCAGCAGGCCAAACAGACCGGAAACGCCCTGAGAAACCGTGCCGATGTGAAGCAGCGCCGCGAGCGCGCCGCCAAATCCGGCACCCAGGCAGGCCGTCACAAACGGACGAACGAGCGGCAGCGTAACAGCATACATCAGAGGCTCGCCCACACCCAGGATTCCAACGGGAATGGACTCTGCGACGTACTTCTTGAGCTTGGCGTTCTTGGTCTTAAAGTACAGCGCCAAACCGGCACCGACCTGGCCGCCGCCAGCCATCATAAGGATGGGAAGCAGGTAATTGATACCCTTGGTAGCGCCGTCGGGATCGTTGAGCATAGCGTGGATCGGCGTGAGCGCTTGATGCAGGCCGACGGACACCAGCGGCAAGAAGCCTGCCGACAGGATATAGCAGCCCAGGACGCCCAGCTTCTCGAAGATAAAGGTCAAAACGCTAAAGATGGCAGTCGTCAGCCATGCGCCAACCGGCTGGATGACGAGCATCAGAGCAAAGGCGCCGATGATGAGCACCAGCAGCGGGGACAAAAACGTGTCGAGTGCGTTGGGCATAACCTTGCGAATCTGACGCTCCATCCAGGCAAAAAATGCGCCAGCGATGAGAGCCGCGATCATGCCGCCCGCTGCGGGGTTGTACTGCGCACTGGTGAGCGGCAGCAGAATGGCAGTGGCAGGATCAGCCGCGCCAGGCGCAAGCAGGGGCATGGCACTGTTGGCGATACACATCATGCCGGCGATGCCGCCCAGCGCAGCGGAGCCACCAAACTCACGTGCCGCGTTATAGCCCACCAAGATGGGCAGATAGGCAAACAGGGCCCAGCCCATGGAACGAATGCCCTGGTACCACCACTCGCCTGCAAGCGCGCCTGCCGTCGAGACGTTAATGACGTTGCAGATACCGTTGATGAGGCCAGCCGCAATGATGCCGGGAAGCAGGGCGACGAAGACATTGGAAATCTTCTTGAGGAAGGCCTGAACCGGCTTAGACTCGTACTTGGCCTTCTGCGCGGCCTTGTTTGTGGCCGCAGCGTCAACCACGCTCTCGTCAGCAACGCCTTTCGCAAGGCCGGTGAGCTTGGAGAACTCCTCGAGCACCTTATTCACCTTGCCCGGACCCAGCACGATCTGCATCGTGTCATCCTCAACCAGGCCCATCACGCCGTCGAGCGCCTTAATGCCCTCCGTGTCGACGTTGCCCGTGTCTTTGACGGTCACGCGCAGGCGCGTCATGCACGCCGCGTTTGCGAGCACGTTGTCTTTACCGCCCAAAAGGTCCAGCAGCTTTTGAGCCAGCTCTTTGTTCGTCATAACTCCTCCTTGTATTGGGTATCTCGTCTAGATGTCATATCAGCTCACGCCGTGCACCTATTGGACATCGGCATTGCTCTTCTCATGGCCACTCACCGCAGTACGGACATGGCCGTGCGCCCGTTCAAGAGCTACCGCAGCCTGCTCGGCATCGCAGTCCAACAGCACCGAGACAATAGCGGTTTTTACGTGGCCGCCGGCATCCGCAAGCGCCTGAACAGCGCGCTCACGCGTGCAGTCGGTCGCTTCCATCACGATGTTCTGGCCGCGCACCACCAACTTCTCGTTCGTCTGCTGCACATCGACCATCAGGTTTTGGTACACCTTGCCGATCTTGACCATGGCACCGGTCGAAATCATGTTAAGAATGAGCTTTTGGACCGTTCCCGCCTTGAGCCTCGTTGAGCCGGTCAGCACCTCGGGACCGGGCACGGGCTCAATGGCAAGATCTGCGCTCTCCCCGATCTTCGACCCTTGGTTGCAGGCAATTGCAATGGTCTTGCACCCAGTTGCCTTGGCGTACACAAGGCCGCCCACCACATAAGGAGTACGACCGCTTGCCGCCAGGCCAACGACAAGATCCTTGTCCGAGAGTCCACGCTCTCGCAGGTCGTTCGCGCCAAGCCCCTCGCTGTCTTCGGCACCTTCGACAGCCTTGATAAACGCCGTCTCGCCTCCGGCAATGAGCCCGACAATCAGATCGGGTGACACGCCAAACGTGGGCGGACACTCCGAAGCGTCGAGTACGCCCAGACGACCGCTGGTGCCTGCGCCCATGTAAAAGACGCGCCCGCCGCGCTCGAGTGTCTCAGCAGCCCAGTCGATTGCTGTGGCAACCTGGGGCAACACTTTCGTGACCGACTGGACGGCACGAAGATCCTCATCGTTCATCGTCGTGACGATTTGCAGCGATGTCATCGTATCGAGGTCCATTGACCTTTGATTACGCTGTTCGGTCGTGAATTTTGTTAAATCGAGCATTTCATTCACCTCATCTTTCCTGTTTCTCGATGTAGTTTTGCTTAATGACATGCGTCGCCCGTTCGTAGTCGCTGGCAACGTAAGCAGCGTACAGGGCATCGACAACCATAAGCTGGGCCATACGCGAAGCCATGGCACCGCTGCGGACCAAGGGTTCACTCGCAGCGACGCCGAGCACGGCATCGGCCATGGTGGCAAGCTTGGATGATCCATCTACTTTGGTAACGGCCACTACGGGACAGTTGTGGCGTTGAGCCTCGGCGGTGCAGTCCAGCACCTCTTGCGTCAAGCCCGAGTAACTAAAGGCGATTGCCATATCGCCCTCATGCATGTTCTTGGCACATAAGAGCTGATCATGCCAGTCGTCGTACAGATGGCACTCTTTGTCGACACGCATGAGCTTTTGCGCCAGGTCGTGCGCGACCAAACGAGAAGCACCAATACCGAACAGATTGACCGCGCGTGCCCGCTTAAGACGGGCCGCGCATCGCTCCAAGACGGTGTAATCGAGCGTTCGCGCCGTCGCCTCGATCGTGCGCACGTTGCTTTTCATCACCTTCCCCACGATACGTTCGACGCTGTCATCCATGGAGATGTCCTCGAGGGCTACGTCTTTCTTGTCACCTAAGAGCGCCAGCTCGGCAATCAGTTCGCGCTGGAACTCCTTGTAGCCCGCAAAACCCAAACGCTTGCAAAAGCGCAAAATGCTCGAGGGCGAGGAGAACGTGACATCGGCAAGACCGCGGACGGACAGCCCGACCACCTCGTGCGGATGAGCGCTTACATATGCGATGACATTGCGTTCCGCCGGGCTCGCGCTGAGCTCACGCTCGCGAAGCCGCAAAAGCAATCCGTTTGCCATCTCAAACACCTCCGTTGAGAAGAATTAAAGACCAACGAACGATTCGTACCGGATACAAACAGCTTTTGCGGTACATTGTGCCGCATCGTGGCGCACAAAGGGCGAGCGTTCTACCGCTCGCCCCTCAAATCCGACCGCTCGGAAATACGCGCGACACAAAATAATTCAACGAGGTTGCATTATCAGAAACGGGTTTGTTACCGGCTAGCGCCTCGCATGGGCGCCGATCGGCCGAGTCGCATGGCGCACCAACGCCGCCGCCAGCAATACCAATAGCATGGCGGTGACATAGCCCGCAGCATCGAATCCTAAATCGATAACGTCGAAATGCCTGCCGGGAACAAAGATCTTATGCACCTGATCGCCAACGGAGCAGGCGGCGCAAAAGAGCAATACGGGCACGCAACGGGAGCATACGCTCCACGGACGCCTGGAAAGGCAAACCACGACCACGGAGGCGAATAATCCGACGAAGAAAAACTCTACGGTATGGGCAACGCGACGGACGTTCGTGCCCACCCACATGCGAATGGAAGCAAGTCGGCCAGACCGGACATTCGAGGCAGCCGAATCGGCGCCCCCGGTCATTCCGTTCTCTGTCTGGGCTTCACCCGTGGCATCAGCAGCCTGAACGCCCGTAGCCTGACCCTCCACCACACGCGCGGTGGACTCGCTCAGCAACGACGTCTCCACCGCATTTTGCTCCGTCAGCACCCAGATGCCCGCCAGCGTTGCAACGAACAGAACAATTGCGGTCCATCCGATTATTTGTTTTACGCGCGCCAAGGGCCAACCTCCTTTTTTGAATATCAGCGAGTGTAGCCCCAAATGGCATCGTCACCGTATCAAAATTTGAATCGCAACAGGAAGCGACAAAGCGACGCAAACCCCTACCCCGCCTCGCGCATCCAGCGATCGAACGTCCCCACGC
>DBFOIV010000111.1:0-4740 GCA_048489175.1 Collinsella sp.
CCCGCCCATGGAACACGACCTCACACGCGGCAATGTCCTTAAGACCATCGCGGTCTTTGCCCTGCCCTATATGCTCTCGTACTTTTTGCAGATGCTCTACGGCATGGCCGACCTGTACATGATGGGGCAGTTTAGCGGCGCCGCCGGCATCACCGCCGTGGGTAATGGCGCGCAGACGCTCTATATCATTACCGTGACGCTCGTGGGCCTGGCCATGGGAACGACGGTCATCGTCGGCCACGCCGTGGGCTCGCGTCGCTTCGACCGCGCCGAGACCGCCATCGGCAACACCATCACGCTCTTTATGGGTGTCTCGGTGGTGCTGGCCGCTATCCTGCTTGCATTGTGTCCGCAGATTGTGGCACTCATTGGCACGCCGGCCGAGGCAGTCGAAGGAACCGCCGCCTACCTGCGTATCTGCTTTGTCGGCATTCCGTTTATCGCCGCATACAACATTCTTTCGGCCATCTTTCGCGGGCTGGGCGATTCGCGCTCGCCCATGTACGTGATCGGCGTGGCGTGCATCATTAACATCGCGCTCGATTTTCTGTTTATCGGGCACATGGGGCTCGGCCCCGTGGGCGCGGCGCTCGGCACGGTAACCGCCCAGACGGCCAGCGTTGCCCTCGCACTCGTGTGGCTCAAGAGCCGCCGCACGAACATCCACGTTAAGCGCAGCGACCTGCGCCCCCAGCCCGAGGTGCTCGGCAGCATTCTTAAGATCGGCGTGCCCGTGGCCGTGCAGGACGGCTGCATCCAGGTGGCGTTTATGTTCATCACCGTCATTGCCAACCACCGAGGGCTCGTCGACGCCGCCGCCGTGGGCCTGGTCGAGAAGATGATCAGCTTTTTGTTCATTGTGCCGAGTTCCATGGGTGCCACCGTCAGCGCGCTCACGGCGCAAAACGCCGGCGCGGGCAAGGGCGACCGCGCATGTCAGGTGCTTAAAGACGCCATGACGATCTCGGTGGTGTACGGCTGCCTGATCACGGTGCTGATGTGGCTGGTGGCGCCGGCGTTTATCGGCTTTTTTGCCAAGGACTCTGCGGTGGTCGCGGCCGGCACCGGCTATATGCGCAGCTATATTTTCGACGCGATTTTTGCCGGCATCCACATTTGCTTTAGCGGCTTTTTCGCTGCGTATGGCAAGAGCTACATCGGCTTTGCGCACAACGTGCTGGCCGTGGCGCTCATTCGCGTGCCGGGCGCGTGGCTGCTGTCGAACGCCTATTCCGACACGCTGTTTCCCATGGGCATCGCTTCGCCGTGCGGGTCGATTCTGTCGGCAGTCATCTGTGTTGTCGCGTTTACCGTGCTCAACCGACGCGGGGCTTTTGACAAACTGGTAGCGTAGCGGGGCAACGCGAGATCGCCCTGATCGACGACATCATCAGCGACGACCCCACAACCTACGTGACGCAAATCACGGTGCCGGTTGCCCCGTCCAGATAAGAACTGCCTAGAAAACGTTCGGCTGAAGGCAGAATCTTGACGTTATAGGCCATATTTTGCCTCAAGGTCATCGAGAGCCTCAAAGGCATCACGCGCCGTGCCAGCAGCACGCTCCCGCTCGGCCACAGCTATACGAGCCATCAGACGAGCCTTAGCCTGTTCCTGAACCATGAGGTCGTAGTCCTCGGATCGAAGTACAACAAATTTGCTATAGCCGTTTTTTGTAACAGTCACTGAACCAGGAGCCTCCCAACAAGCTCGCTAAACGCCGGGGACAGTCCCCGATATGGCGGTTTTACTCCTCCGGAATCGGAAACGCACGGATGAACTCTGCAGGCGAGAAGGTCTTGATGGTCGAGCGCACAAAAGCGGCGCGGTCACGCGTGATAATAAAGTCCACGCCGGCACGCTCGGCCATCGCACGGATACAGCCGTCCTCAAAGTCCGGCTCATCGGAATAGGCGGAGGCAAAACAAGCCTCTTGGTCGAGAGACTCTACCGAGTAGCTCTTAAGGCAGTCGCGCACTACCTCGCGCCCGCGCGCCTCGCCGGCCTGTTTGGTGAGAATGTAATACGCGTCCTTGAGAGAGCAGGCCGAAACAACGCCTTCGATAAGCCCCACGTCGACGAGCCCCTTGATCGTTTGCGCCGCTGCGCGCTCCGGCCGGCCCGGAAGCACCAATCGAGCAGAAAATTGGTATCGAGAAATGCTCTCATAGGTAGCGCTCCCTCGCGACGCGCTTTTCATCTTCAACCGTCATCGTATCGAGCGGCGTTCCTTTTGGCATTTTGGCTACGATATCGAGATACTCCTGGTAGTCCTCATTCTCCGCGAGCATCTCACGGATCTCCTTCCAGGTGATCTTGGGATGCCACATCGTACCCACGTCGCGCTTGGGCTTGTCCGAGCCGCACGTCGGCTTTGCACCCCCGCGCTCCTGGGCAGCGTCATATTCCACTGCAACCGGGCTTTGATAGTCGAGCGGCACGATCTTGAACAACGGCTTGCTCCGCTTGAAGACCACAACCTCCTCGCCCTCATTGGCAACCTTTTCGGCCACCTGCGTAAGGTTTTGGCGCAGTTCCGAAAACGCGACGGTAACCATAACTGCTCCTCTCAACATATATCTTCACTGCTAAGTATACACGTTAATGTTAATGTTTATATATAAAGACCGCCGCAATGGAGAACCGTCATTGTGAGGTCCCTCTGCCCTGCATGAATCTCTTATCGCTCTGGGACGGCACCGGTTCGCAGGATCGCCCTCATCGACAATATCGTCAGCGACGACCCCGCGACCTACGTAACGCAGATCACGGTGCCGGTTGCCCCGTCCAAATAAGAACCGCCCGGAAGGCATCGTGCTTCCGGGCGGTTCTTCAATTTGGCTATTGATGCCTTAAGCCTGGGGCACCTGACCAGTAGCCAAGATCTGCTCGAGTGCGTCCTCATCCAGCACGGGCACGCCCAGCTGCTCGGCCTTGGTGAGCTTGGAGCCCGCCTTGGGACCGGCAACCAGATAGCTCGTCTTCTTTGACACACTGCCCGAAACCTTGGCGCCGAGCACCTTGAGCGCCGCGCCCGCCTCGTCGCGCGTGCGGTTGACGAGCGTGCCGGTGAGCACGAAGGTCAGACCCGCGAGTGGCTGTGCATCGGCGAGCTCGCCCGCCACGCCAGCGTCAGCTGCAGCTTGCGCGTGTGCGGCGCCCAAATCGACCTCGAGCGACAGACCCGCCTGGCGCAGGCGTTCCAGCACGGCGAGATTCTCGGGCACGGCCAGGAACTGCTTGACGCTCGCCGCAATCTTGGGACCGATGCCCTCGCACTCGGCAATATCCTCTTCGCTCGCCAAGATAAGCTTGTCGATCGACAGGAATCGCTCGGCGATGACCTCGCCCACACTCTTGCCCACATGGCGGATGCCCAGGGCAAATAGCACGCGACCAAGCGGCTGGCTCTTGGACTTGTTGAGCTCGGCGATGATTTTCTCGGCCGTCTTGAGGCCCACCGGGATAGGGTCGCCCTTCTTGACGCCCTTTTTGCTGTTGGAGCTGGCATAGGTACGCCCCGTGTCTAGCCCGGCGATATCGTCGACCGTGAGCTGGTAGAAGTCGGCGACGTCGTGGATCAGGCCGGCGGCGATCATCTTGTCGACGATCTCGTCACCCAGGCCGTCAACGTCCATGCAGCCGCGGCTCACCCAGTGGAGCAGACGCTCCTTGAGCTGCGCCGGGCAGTCGATGGACACGCAACGGTAGGCAACCTCGCCGTCCTCGTGGACCACGGGACTGCCGCACACGGGACAGACCTCGGGCATGTGCCAGTCGACCGAATCGGCCGGGCGCTTGTCGAGCACCGGGCCTACGACCTCCGGGATTACGTCGCCTGCCTTGTGCACGATGATGGTGTCGCCCTCGCGCACGTTTTTGCGGCGGATCTCGTCGATGTTGTGCAGCGTGGCGCGCGCGATGGTAGAGCCGGCGACCGTCACCGGGTCGAACTCGGCGACCGGCGTGAGTACACCGGTGCGGCCCACCTGGATGCGAATTTCGCGCAAGACGGTCTGCTTTTCCTCGGGCGGGAACTTAAAGGCAATGGCCCAGCGCGGCGCACGGGCGGTAAAGCCCAGGTCGAGCTGCTGCTGAAAGCTATCGACCTTTACGACCACGCCGTCGATGTCGTAGTCCAGGTCGCCGCGGTGCTCGAGCGCCTGGGCACAGAACTCGTGGACCTCGGCCGGCGTGGCGCAACGAGCCACGTTGGGGTTGACGCTAAAGCCGGCGCTACGCAACCAATCGAGGAACTCGCGCTGGCTGTGGACGTGCAGCGGGTCGGTATCGGCGATGGCGTAGATAAAGGTGGCCAGATCGCGGCGCGCCGTGACCTTGGGGTCTTTTTGGCGCAGGCTGCCGGCGGCGGCGTTGCGCGGGTTGGCGAAGGGGTCGCGGCCCTCGGCATCGGCCTCGTCGTTCAGGCGCACAAAGCTGCCCTTGGGCATATAGACCTCGCCGCGCACCTCAATGGTGCGCTCGCAGTCGGCGCCCATGTGGACAAGCGCTGGCTCGGACAGGTGCATGGGCACATCCTTGATGGTGCGCACGTTGAGCGACACGTCCTCGCCCGTGGTGCCATCGCCACGTGTGGCCGCACGTACGAAGGTGCCGTTTTGGTAGGTAAGGGCCACGCCCAGGCCGTCGATCTTGAGCTCGCAGGTATAGGTGACGCTACCGGCGCCGAGCGCATCCTCGGTGCGTTGGAGCCACGCGTCGAGCTCGTCCAGGTCCATG
>DBFOIV010000112.1:0-12860 GCA_048489175.1 Collinsella sp.
CCCTTCGACTCGAATTCTTGACGGCCTGAACAATCGTCAATATCGGCCGGAGGGGTGGCTTTGTAAAGCCGTTTATCTCCACCCGCGTAGCGGGTGGTTTAAAGCTGGCCGCTGCGCGGCCAGCAGACTAAAGTCTTGAAAAATATAGGGGGTACCGACCAACGTCGATACCCCCTTACAAGCCACCATGTCACGCACACAGTGCCGAGCGCACGACCCGCACGCCTACTTGCGAGAATTGCTCAGCTTATTGATCAGCGCCTCAAGACGCTCGCCGTCCTCGGCCGTCTGGGCAATAACCAAAATCGTATCGTTGCCGGCAAGCGAGCCAAGCACATCGGGCAACTCTGCCGCATCAACGGCGGCGGCGATGCCGGAAGCCGTGCCAGGCTGAGCCTTGATCATGACCAGATTATCGGTACGTAGAACGCCCGTTACGAGCTCGGAAACCATACGCTGCAGGTGCAGGTCCTCTGCCAGAACATAGATGCCCTCAGGGAGCTTACGCAGCCCCATGTCGGCAATATCGCGAGAGACAGTCGCCTGCGTGCAATCAAAGCCCATAGCACGGAGCTCATCGACCAGCACGCGCTGCGTACGGACGTCCTTATTGCGCACAATATCTCTAATGGCATCCTGGCGCCCATTGCGTTTTTTAGCCATACAAACCCTCACTCCAAAAGATGGCGGAGACAATCAATCAGTGATTGAATAGTTTAACGCTATTTGAAGGCTTTTGTGTATAAGAACGCATTTCGAAACAATTCTATGCAAGTTTGTTTCGAAATGAGCCGTTTAGGCGGTTTTTGTGCCCGTCCGGTTAAGAAAAGCTGCCAGATGCGTACACATCACGCAGCGCGCGGGCTTGGCGCTGGCGATCGGCCCAAACAACAGACCGAGCCCCCGATGGTTATCCTTGAGCGCAGCGACCATCTGACGGGTTCGAGGCGCATCGAGCATATCACGCATGCGGGCGGAACGCTCGATTGACGACACCCCATGCGGGCTCAGACACAAATTCTCGATGCAGGCGACCAGTCCGGCAAAGTAGAACTTTTGGCTTGCCAGCTTGAGCCGACCACCGCTGTCTGCTTCCGAGAGAGAGTCCGCAAGCTTGTCGAGCGCTCGAGTGTCATCGGATATCCTGGCATACATGGTGGGATCAAAGGCATCTATAAGCTTAGGTGCCGCCGCGTGGAAACAAGCGTCGCCGCAGCCGGACACGAATCGTGCCTGCGAGAGCGCATAAGCCATAAACTCAACCGTACGGTACGCCTTGCCGCGCGACAGGCATGCCTCAAACAGCGGACGGCTATACATCACGCCAGAGGTCTGAGCGACTAGGCCGCCCAAAATCAACTGGGGCAGCCCAGTCACCATAGAAGACTCGTCTTCTATGGCAATAGAGGCAGCATCCAAGACGCGCGAATGACGCTCGCGATGCGCATCGTATCGATCGAGCGACACCGAGGGGAGCACAATGTCTGCCGCAGTATCGCACGCGATATCGACCATCTTGGAAAGGGCCTGCGGAGCAAACCACTCATCGGCGTTCATGGCGATGATTTGAGAGCCGCGCGAGGTATCAAAACCGGCACGAAGACAAGCACCGCGCTTCGCGTCCTCGACGTCAATCAAATCAATATGAATGTCCCTGTCGGCAGCAACTTGAAGCGAATGGCGCACACCGGGCGCAGCATCGCGGCAGACAACGACAATCTGCAAATCGTAGAGGTCTTGGTTCTGGATGCTCTCGAGCGCACGCATCGCATAGCTGGGCGAACCTTCTACCACAAGGATCACCGAAAGTCGCGGATGCGAGCCACGTCGAACCAAGTTATCCGTCCTCTCGACAGCAATGAATCAAACCGTGGTTCATGGTACACCCCGCCAATAAAAGCAATGAGACACCGGTTGTATTGCACGCCAAGAACAGATGTTGCACACGCGCAGCCCACAGATGACAGGTGTCGACGCACGACGCGTCGAGCCCTCCCCTAGTCGAGCACGACAAGCTCGGCGGGATCGTAATCTACGCCCATAAACGTAAGGCCGCAGGCAGGAGCCGTGGGGCCCGCAGCGGTACGGTCGCAAGCATCGATGACCTCGCGCATCCACTCGGGTTCACGGCGATGCATGCCAATCTCGACAAGCGTGCCCACGATCGTACGGACCATCGAATGCAGAAACGCATTGCCCTCGATGGTAAACGTCAGGATGTCCTCGCCAAACGCAACCTCATGGCCAAACTCGGCGCGCATTACGCAGCGGTGCGTAGGTTTGCCCACGGCAGAGGCAACCTTGCAAAAGCTTTTAAAGTCCTGCTCGCCCAAAAGCGCAGGGCAGGCGGCCGCCATCGCATCGACGTCGAGGGGATAGCGATGCCACCACACGGCACCGCGGGACAGCACGGGGCGCGCATCTCGATCGGCAATACGGTACGTATACGTACGGGAACGCGCGTCAAAACGTGCAGAAAAGCCTTTACGGGCCTTGTAGACCTCGTTTATGGCGATATCTTTGGGCAGCAGGGCATCCATGGCCCGCAGCCACCTACGGCGCGTACAAGCGAGCTCAGCGTCCGTTACGGGCACGCTGATGTACTGAGCCACGGCATGCACGCCGGCATCGGTACGCCCCGCGCACGTCAGATCGATCGGACGGCGAAGCAGCGTCTCGATAGCGCGGCGCAGCTCACCCGCAACCGTCGTCTGTCCCGGCTGCTCGGCAAATCCGCTATACGACGAGCCATCATAGGCCACGCGAAATACGAGCGTGGCGTCAAGCTCGGGGGTCGAATTGAAATCAGACGGCGCAGTCATGGGCGCTCCCAACAAACAAGTAACGGTATCGCGACAAAAAAAGAGGGGTACGCGAACGTACCCCTCGAATATAGCCTATGCAGACGGAATGTCTACTCAGCGGTCTCCTCAGCAGGAGCCTCCTCGACAGCCTCGACCTTCTTGGGAGCAGCGGCCTTCTTGGGGGCCGGAGCAGCCTTCTTGGCCTTAGGCGTGCAAGGCTCGGTGACAAGCTCCATGATAACGATGGGAGCGTTGTCGCCCTTGCGGTTGCCGAGCTTCATGATGCGGGTATAACCGCCGTTGCGGTCCTGCCACATGCCCTGAGCAGCCTTGTCGAAGATCTCGGCAACGAGCTGCTTATCGCCGAGCTTGGCGATAGCCAGACGACGAGAGTGCAGGTCGCCCTTCTTGGCCCAGGTGATGATCGGATCGACGACCGAACGCAGCGCCTTAGCGCGGGTCTCGGTGGTCTTGATGCGGTCGTTCTCGAAGAGGGCCTTAGCAAGGCTCTTCTTCATGGCCTTGGTGTGGCTCGCATCGGTGCCGAGCTTCAGGCCCTTCTTAACGTTGTGACGCATGGTCTAGTTTCTCCTCAAATATGCGAAGCATTAAGCCTTCAGGCTCAGGCCCATGGACTCAAGCTTGTCCTTCACTTCCTCGATCGACTTAACACCGAAGTTACGGATGTTGAGCAGATCATTCTCCGAGAACTCAACGAGCTGACGGACCGAGTGAATGCTGGCGCGCTTAAGGCAGTTGTAGGAACGGACGGAAAGGTCCAGATCCTCGATCTGCTTGTCCAGCTCGGCGTTGTCGTTGGTGACCTCGGGAGCGAAGATCGAAGCCTCCTCCTCGACCTCGGGGGTCTCGGCAAGGTTCATAAAGGCGGCCATATGCTGGTTGATGATATTGGCAGCCTGGACCACGGCGTCGCGCGGGGCGATGGAACCGTTGGTCTCGATCTCGAGGACAAGGCGGTCGTAGTCGGTATGCTGGCCGACACGGCAAGCCTCAACGAGCTTGGCGCAACGGGACACCGGCGAGTACAGCGAGTCGACGTGGATCACACCGATGGGATCGTTGTCACGCTTGTTAGCCTCGCCAGAAACATAGCCGCGGCCATAGCCGATGCGCATGCTCATGGTGAGATGGCCACCCTCGGTGAGCGTAGCAATGTGCTGCTCGGGGTTGACCAGCTCAAACTCGGACGGAATAAAGAAGTCCGCACCGGTGACCTCGCAGGGGCCGTCAACCGAGATGGTTGCGGTCGCCTCGTCGGTCGTGCCGAGAGCCCTGAAGACAAGACCCTTGACATTCAGGACGATGTCGGTGACATCCTCGACCATGTTAGGGATGGTCATGAACTCGTGCTGCGCACCATCGATCTGAATAGCCTCGACGGCGGCACCCTCGAGCGAGGACAGAAGAACGCGACGAAGGGAGTTACCCAGCGTATCGCCGTAACCACGCTCGAGCGGCTCGACGGAGACACGAGCAGACGTCTCGTTGATCTCTTCGACCTGAACCTGAGGCCTAATGAATTCTGACATGTATTACCTCCAGCCTCAGCAGCCCGGATGGACTACTTAGAGTAGAGCTCGACGATGAGCTGCTCGTTGATATCACCGCTGATCTGCTCACGCGTCGGCAGAGCGAGCACGTTACCAGACAGCTTCTCGATATCGACCTCGAGCCAGCCAGGGACCTCAAAGCGCTCGGAGGAAATCAGGGCCTCCTTGATGGGGAGGAGGTCACGGAACTTCTCGCCGACAGCGACGACGTCGCCGGCCTTGACGCGGTAGGACGGGATGTCCACGCGCTTGCCGTTCACGGTGAAGTGACCGTGACGGACGGACTGACGAGCCTCTTTGCGGGTGCGGGCGAAGCCAAGACGGAAGACGACGTTGTCGAGGCGAGACTCAAGGATGATCATGAGGTTCTCACCGGTGACGCCGTTCATCTTGCGGGCCTTGTTGAAGTAGCCGTGGAACTGCTTCTCCAGAACGCCATAGATGAACTTGACCTTCTGCTTCTCGCGCAGCTGCATGCCGTACTCAGATTCCTTGCGACGGCGCTTGGGCTGACGGATAGATTCCTTCTTGCTGCTGTAACCGAGCTCAGCGGGATCGATCCCGAGCTGACGGCAGCGCTTAAGAACAGGAGTCCTGTCGATTGCCATATTGATACGATCCTTTCAGTTACACGCGGCGACGCTTCTTGGGGCGGCAGCCGTTGTGCGGAATGGGGGTCTTGTCCTGGATGCTCGAGACCTCGAGGCCAGCAGCCTGGAGGGAGCGGATGGCGGTCTCACGACCGGAGCCGGGGCCCTTGACGAAGACGGAAACCTTCTTCATACCGTGCTCCATGGCCTGCTTGGCAGCAGCCTCGGCAGCCATCTGGGCAGCGAACGGCGTGGACTTACGGGAGCCCTTGAAGCCCACCTGGCCAGCCGACTTCCAGGAAATGACGTTGCCCTGGGGATCGGTGATCGAAACGATCGTGTTGTTGAACGTAGAACGAATGTGAGCCTGGCCCACGGAAATGTTCTTACGGTCCGCGCGCTTCAGACGGGCAGCGCGAACGTTCTTCTTAGCAGTAGCCATCTATCTAGCGCTCCTTATTTCTTCTTCTTAGCACCGATCTGACGCTTCGGGCCCTTGCGGGTACGAGCGTTAGTGTGGGTGCGCTGGCCGCGGACCGGGAGGCCCTTGCGGTGACGAAGGCCGCGGTTGCAGCCGATGTCCATAAGGCGCTTGACGTTCTGGTTGCGCTCACGGCGGAGGTCGCCCTCAACCATGATCTGGTTCTTGTCGATATAATCGCGGATGGCGTTAACCTCATCCTCGGTGAGGTCCTTAACGCGGGTATCCACGTTAACGTTGCACTCGACGCAAATCTTCGTCGCAGTGGTGCGGCCGATGCCGTAAATGTAGGTCAGACCGATCTCAACGCGCTTCTCACGCGGGAGGTCGACACCATTAATACGGGCCAACGTAGTCTCCTCTCTTAACCCTGACGCTGCTTATGACGGGGGTTCTCGCAAATGACGAGGACCTTGCCATGGCGCCTAATGATTTTGCACTTATCGCACATCTTCTTGACCGAAGGACGTACCTTCATCGTTCTTCCTTTCGGTAGCGCTCAAACTACTTCCCTACTATCTACTCGCCCAGCCGCAGGCGTTTAAAACTATGGCTGGTCTTCACACACAATCCGACCGTAGGTTGAGCTAAGCCTGCAGTCGGAAATGGAGTGCGTGTATGCGTGCCGCTATTTGTAGCGATAGGTGATGCGGCCGCGGGTCAGGTCGTACGGGGAAAGCTCCACGACAACCCTGTCACCGGGGAGAATACGGATGTAATTCATTCGGATCTTGCCAGAAATGTTGCACAGAACCGAATGACCGTTCTCGAGCTCGACCTTAAACATGGCGTTGGGCAACGGTTCCTTTACCGTACCCTCGAGCTCAATTGCGTCTTCCTTCTTCACAAGCAATCATCTTTCTCTAGAAAACGACAGCGATTGAGTATTCTACAACACGTATGCACGCATCGTAATAACTTCGTAATGGCTCCACAACTAAGTGGAACTTGTTACATTTGAAATGTAAAACAAAGCCGTTCCCTGATGCCCAAGATCGCCTTGAAATGAGAAGGCATAGACCTTGGGGTCATGCCTTCGAAATTGAAAGGCGAGGTTGGGCATCAGGGGGCGGCGACTTTTACATTTCTCCGCCTTGGAGCGAACACCAAGCACCTTGGGCATCCGTGGTGAGAATCACCGGACCGTCATTGGTAATGGCGACGGTGTTCTCGTAGTGCGCGGCGGGCAGGTGGTCGTTGGTCGTAACAATCCAACCGTCGGAGCCCGTGCTCACATGGTTGGAACCCATCGTAACCATCGGCTCGATGGCAATGACCATGCCGGCCTGGAGGCGAACGCCCCTCCCCTTCTTTCCATAGTTAGGAACGTTGGGGTCCTCGTGCATCACGCGGCCAATGCCATGGCCAACATAATCACGAAGCACGCCGTAACCGTGAGACTCGGCGAGGGACTGAACGGCATAACCGACGTCCCCGATATGGTTACCGGGAACAGCCTGCTCGATGGCAGCCTTAAGGCAATCGCGCGTGACCTCACACAAAGCCTTGGCTTCGGGCGTGGGGGTGCCGACGAAAAACGTCCATGCGTTATCGCCGACCCAACCGTCGACAACGGCTCCCGTATCGATGGAGATGATATCGCCATCGCGCAGGATCATGTCGGGATTGGGAATACCGTGGACCACGGCATCGTTGATCGATGCGCATATGGTCCCCGGGAACCCGCCGTAGCCCTTAAAGGCCGGGGTGCCGCCATGCATGCGGATAATCTGCTCCGCGAGCTGATCGAGCTCAAAAGTCGAAACGCCGGGGCGCACCATGGCTCCAACGTGGCGGAGCGCCATCTTAGATAGCGCTCCTGCCTTCTTCATCTGCTCGATTTGCGTTGCAGACTTAATCTTGATCATAGACCGAGAGCCTCTTTGACATCCCCGTACACGGTCTCGCGAGCCTGGTCACCGTTGACCGACTTGAGCAGACCCTGGCCACGATAGTAGTCGACGAGCGGGCTCGTGGACTTCTCGTAGACGTCGAGACGGTTCTTGATGGTCTCGGGCTTGTCGTCGTCACGCTGATACATCTCGCCACCGCACTTGGGGCAGGTAGCATCGGCAGCGGTGCCGGTGTAACCGCAGGCGCGGCAGGTGCGACGCGAAGACAGACGATCGATAATGACCTCGGGGGCCACATCGACCAGAAGGGCACAGTCGATCTCGCGACTCATGGCGGAAAGCTCGGAATCGAGCGTCACAGCCTGGGCGGTGTTGCGCGGGAAGCCGTCGAGGATGAAGCCCTGCTGGGCGTCATCGGCGGCAAGGCGCTCCTTGACAAGGTCGATCACGAGCTGGTCGGGAACGAGCTCGCCAGCGTCCATGTACTTCTTAGCCTGAATACCAAGCTCGGTGCCACCCTTGACGGCAGCACGCAGCAGGTCGCCCGTGGAAATATGGGCGACGCCAAACTCGGCGACGAGCTCCTGTGCGACGGTGCCCTTACCGGCACCCGGAGCTCCGAGCAATACGAGGTTCATGAGCAATCCTCCTCTAGCCTATTTAAAGAATCCATCGTAATCATACATCTTGATCTGGCCTTCGAGCTTATCGACCGTGTCGAGCACGACGCCGACCATGATGAGGATGGACGTGCCGCCAAATGCCTGGATCAGATGGTTACCCGTGAAGGAGAAGATGATCGAAGGCACGATGGCGATGAGCGCCAAAAAGACAGCGCTGGGAAGCGTGATCTTGTTGAGCGCGTTCTTGATGTAGGCCGCGGTAGCCCTACCCGGACGGACGCCCGGAATAAAGCCGCCCTGCTTCTTAAGGTTATCGGCCGTGTCATCGGGGTTGAACACCATGGAGGTGTAGAAGTACGCGAAGAACACGATAAGGACAACGTTAAGCACCCAGTTGAGCCAGCCGCGCGAAAGCGCAGAGGCAACTGCCTGGATCCAGCCGATGCCGGGGAAGAACACGGCAATCTGAGCCGGGAAGTACAGCAGCGCCGAAGCGAAGATGATCGGCACGACACCCGCGGTGTTGACCTTGATGGGCAGGTAGGTGGTCTGGCCACCCATCATGCGACGGCCCACGACGCGCTTGGCGTAGGAGACCGGGATGCGGCGCTGGCCGCGCTCAAGGAAAACAATCAGCGGGATAACCAGCAGGATGATGGCGCAGATGATCACCATGGTGATGATGCCACCGGCATTGCCCTCGGTGCTGGAGAAGATAGCCTGCGGCAGACCGGCCATGATGTTCGCGAAGATGATCAGCGACATGCCATTGCCGATACCGCGCTGGGTGATGAGCTCACCAATCCACATGATCAGCATGGCGCCCGCGGTGAGCGTACCGACGATCATGAGGTCGAAAATGATCTCGGGAGCGCCGGCGCCATTGAAGCTGATGCCGAAGCTCTTAAAGAGGAAGAGGTAACCCACGGAGTTGAGGATTGCCAGAGCCAGGGTGAGGTAACGCGAATACTGCGTAATCTTGGTCTGACCGACCTCGCCCTCGCGGGCAAGCTCATGCAGGGAAGGCACGACGGCCTGGAGCATCTGGAGGATGATCGAGCTGGTGATGTAAGGCATGATGCCCAGAGAGAACACCGACACATAGCTCAACGCGCCGCCAGAGAAAAGATTCAGGAGGGCCATAGCACCTGCGGCGACCGAATTGTTATCGGTCGAGAAAAGGCCCAGCATCCCCTGGAAGGGAATGCCGGGCACAGGAACGTGCGCACCAATGCGGTACACGACGAGCATAGCTATGGTAAAAAGAATCTTTTCGCGCAATTCTTTGATGCGGAAAGCATTCTTAAGACCATTTAGCACGGCAGCTCGACCTTTCCGCCGGCGGCCTCGATCTTGGCCTGCGCAGAAGCGCTGACCTTGTCGACCTTGACCGTGAACTTCTTGGTGAGCTCACCATTGCCGAGCACCTTGACGGGCTCGAACTCGCTCTTGGTGATGCGAGCGGCCTTAAGAGCGGCACCGTCGATCACAGCGCCGTCCTCGAACTTACGCTCGAGACACTCAACGTTAACAGCGGTGTACTCGATACGACGGGGGTTGCGGAAGCCCGGAAGCTTGGGCAGGCGCATAGCCAGCGGAGTCTGGCCGCCCTCGAAGCCGGCACCCTTGGTGCCACCAGAGCGGGAACCCTGGCCCTTCTGGCCGCGGCCAGAAGTGGTGCCGTGACCCGAAGAATTGCCACGGCCGACGCGCTTGCGATTCTTGGTGGAACCGGGCGCGGGAGTAAGATCGTGAAGCTGCATTTGCTACTCCTCTACAATCTCGACAAGGTGCTTGACCTTGAAGATCATGCCGCGGACGGACTCGTTGTCAGCAATCTCGCGAACCTCGCGGATCCTGTGGAGACCGAGGGCACGGACAGTACGGACCTGGTCCTGCTTGCAACCGTTGGTGCTGCGGACCTGCTTGATCTTGATGGTGTCAGCCATGCTTAGTTCTCCTTACCGACGAACATCTCGGAGACCGTCAGGCCACGGCGAGCCGCGACGTCCTCAGGGCTGGAGAGCTCCTTGAGGCCCTCGACGGCAGCCTTGATGATGTTGAGGCCGTTGTCGGTACCGAGGGACTTGGACAGGACGTTCTTGATGCCAGCAAGCTCAAAGAGGGGACGCACAGCGCCGCCGGCGATAACGCCGGTACCCTCGACAGCGGGCTTAATGATGATGCGGCCGGCACCAAAGTGGCCGAGAACCTCGTGCGGGATGGTGCCCTGCTCGGTCACCGGCACGTGGAACATGTTCTTCTTGGCATCGAGAGATGCCTTGGAGATGGCCATGGGCACCTCAGCGGACTTGCCCATGCCAACGCCGACGTTGCCCTTGCCGTCGCCAACGACGACGAGAGCGACGAGGCTCATGCGACGACCACCCTTGACGGTCTTCGACACGCGGTTGATGTAAACGACGCGCTCCTCGAACTCGGAGGCCTCGCGCTGCTGCTTCTGATTACGAGCCATGTGCTACATACCTCCTAGAACTCGAGACCGGCGGCACGAGCACCGTCGGCGAGGGCCTTGACGCGGCCATGGTAGATACGGCCACCGCGATCGAAGGCGACCTTGGTGATGCCGGCCTCGATGGCGCGCTTGCCAACGAGCTGACCGACCTTCTCCGCAGCCTCCTTGTTCGAGGTGTGGGTGCCCTTGAACTCGGCCTCGAGGGTCGAGGCAGAGACGAGCGTCAGGCTGGAGCCCTTGCTGTCGTCGATGATCTGGGCATAGATGTTGGCGTTAGTACGGGTCACGCGAAGACGCGGACGCTCGGCGGTACCCGAGACCTTGCCGCGAACACGACGCTGACGACGCTTGAGGCCTTCCAGCTTCGCCTTATGCTTGTTCATACGTAAACTCCTAAAAAGGTTGATCTTGCCAGCACCTGACGGGGTGCTGGTCTTATGCGAGTGAGTCGGTTACGACTACTTGGCGGCCTTACCCAGCTTGCGGCGAATGTGCTCGCCAACATAGTGGATACCCTTGCCCTTGTAAGGCTCGGGAGGACGATGACCGCGGATCTCAGCGGCGATCTGACCGACCTGCTGCTTGTTGATACCCTTGACGTTCACGTGGGTGTTGTCGGGAACCTCGAAGGTGATACCCTCGGGAGCCTCGACGATCACGGGGTGCGAGAAGCCCAGGGAGAACTCGAGGTTCTTGCCCTTCTGCTGCACGCGGTAACCGACGCCGGCGAGCTCGAGCTTCTTCTCGAAGCCCTCGGAAACGCCAACAACCATGTTGTGGATGAGGGCGCGGGTGAGGCCGTGGCGGGCACGGGTCTCACGCTCGTCGTCGGGACGGGAAACGGTGAGGACGTTGTCCTCGACGTTGATAGCGAGCTTCTCAAAGACATCGAGCTCGAGCTGGCCCTTGGGGCCCTTGACGACAACGTTGTTGCCGTTGACTGCCACTTCGACTCCGGCGGGAATCTGGACAGGCTTATTACCGATACGAGACACGGTGATCTCCTTTCCTTCTACCTACCGAGCGAATTACCAGACGTAAGCGATGATCTCGCCGCCGACGTTGTGCTTGCGAGCATCGCGGTCGGTCATGACGCCATGGCTGGTGGAAATAATGGCGGTACCAAGGCCACCGCGGACGCGGGGCATGTCGGCAACGCCGGTGTACTTACGCAGGCCCGGCTTGGAAATGCGGCGGATGCCGTTGATGACCTTAGCCTTCTTGGGACCATACTTAAGCGTGATGTGCAGAGTCTTCTGGGGAACGGTGTCCTCGACATCGTAGCCCTCGATGTAGCCCTCCTCGTGCAGAACACGAGCGATCTCGACGAGCTTCTTGCTGCTCGGCATGGAGACCGTGGCCTTGTTCACAGAGTTAGCGTTACGGATGCGCGTAAGCATATCTGCGATCGGGTCTGTAAGGTTCATACAGATTCTCCTTCGTTCTTGATGAACACGTGCTCTTGGTTCTTCGCCGCCCTTAACGGCAAAGCCTAACTAGCGCGTTTTCCCTGTTCCAAACGGATGCTTGAAACGCTGGTAGTGACTTACCAGCTGGCCTTCTTAACGCCGGGAAGCTCGCCCTTGAGTGCAAGCTCACGGAAGCAGACACGGCACAGGCCGAACTTGCGGTACACAGAGTGCGGACGGCCGCAGCGCTGGCAGCGCGTGTACTCACGAGTAGAGAACTTCTGCTTGCGATTGCACTTGACGATCATCGATGTCTTAGCCACTTATATCCTCCTCACATAGAGTATTGTTCGCCCCAAGCGCCGCCCCCTTGTGGGAACGGCGCTTATAGGGCAGGTGAACCTATTTCTTGAACGGGAAACCGAAGGCGTCCAGAAGGGCCTTGGCCTCCTCATCGGTGTTGGCGGTGGTCACGAAAGTGATGTCCATACCACGCTGGTGATCGACGGAGTCAAAGTCGATCTCGGGGAAGATGAGCTGCTCGGTGACGCCCATGGAGAAGTTACCACGGCCGTCGAAGCTCTTGGCGGAGATACCGCGGAAGTCGCGGATACGAGGAATCGCGACGGAGGTCAGACGATCGAAGAACTCCCACATACGGTCGCCACGCAGGGTAACCTTGCAGCCGATCGGCATACCAGCGCGCAGGCGGAAGGTAGCGATGGACTTACGGGCACGGGTGATCATCGGCTGCTGGCCGGTGATGGCGCGCAGGTCGCGCACGGCACCGTCGATGGCCTTGGAATCGGTAGCGGCCTCGCCGACACCCATGTTCACGACGATCTTCTCAAACTTGGGGATCATCATGACGTTCTCGTACTGGAACTTGTCCTGAAGCTGCTGCTTGACCTCGTTGTTGTACTTGGTCTTCAGACGCGGCACATACTTCTCTTCTGCCATTGTTCACTCCTTCTTGGGGTTTTAAGCACGGGGCGTGGCCACGATGGGTTGTCCTCGTGCCTCCTGGCTGCATCCGCGCCGCTCATGGCATTT
>DBFOIV010000113.1:0-5664 GCA_048489175.1 Collinsella sp.
TTTAATAGGCAGCGCGCGCATCTGGATGCGGTCGATGGCGGCACGCAGCGGGTTGACCTTCTTTGCGCGGCCAACATCCCAACGCGCTTGAATGGTCGAAAGATCGCGCAGCAAGTCGTAGCGCTGAAACCAGCCATAGCGCGTGCGGACGGTATCGCTCGGAGCAATGGAGACGACGGCGTCCCCGTCGTAGGTAATGTCGAGCCCCGGGAACAAGCCCTTGAGCGCCTCGCCCAGGTCTCCCACGGTGTGGGCAAAGCTATCCGGAACCTCGAGTTCCTCGAATGTGGCATCCCAGCTGTCGAAGATGCGACGCACCAGAACGGCCAGCTCCTCGGCGCAGAGGGCACCGAGCGGTGAGTCCGCCCCAGCCCTCATGACAGCAGAGCCTTGCGAGCACGCCTCGAACAGCGGGGTCAAAATCGGGTCTTCCAGCGTGGGCGAGGCGGTGTACAGATACGGCACGCGCAAGATCTTGGCCTGAATGCCGTCGCGGACCGCATAGTAGCGGCACAGGTCGTTGGCCGCACGGGCAATGATGCCCTTGCCGTTTTGCCCCGCAACGTCCACCGCACCGTCCGCTCCCATGGGACCAGTCACAAACAGCAGCTGAATCTGGCGACCCATGCAAGCTCGAAAGACGGAGCGCAGCAGCTCGATGTCGCCAACGGCCTCGGTATGCGGCGTGAGATAGGTAGAGAGGTAGACCACACGGTCGAATTCGTAAGCCTGGTCCAGGTGCTGCAGCAGCTCTTTCCAAGACGCATGGAGCGACGACCCGTCGCGGCGCGCCTCGTTGGCCGCCACGACCTGAACATGGTCACCGGGAAACGCCTTGGCACAAAAGTCGTCATCGAAATACGCGGTATTGCCAACAACCAGCACTTCCACCGTGCGCTCCCCCTCCCCAAATTTAGCTTTTGCCATGGTAAACATGCGTATTGTACGCTGTCAATGTAGGCCAAAGGCAACTTTAAAGCTGTTTTAAGAACTTTTTCAGACGGGAAGCGACTCGCGCCTGAGCCAGAGAGCCCTACACGTGCCGCTGCACGGCGGAGAAAGGCGAATCCACTACCCCTCAGGCATAATTCCTGAGCAAAATCAAGCAGAGCACACGGCTTTTTGCGCCACTTTAAGACGTAATCGGGATGTGGCGAGAGGCCAAATTCGGAAGTGCGGGGAAAACCAAAGGAATGCTGACCAGACCCCCGTTTTAGGCTTCCGCGACCTGCGGTTTTGATACAAAAAACCGCGTTGTGCTCGAAGGTTTTCGATTTTTCCCCGCACTTCTGTAATTACATCTCTGGATCGAGGGCGCAGGCAATGGTGACGACATCCACGATAGCGCCCCCCTATGCCTGATACCAAAATCGTTCCATAGGGACCCGTTTCCCAATGGGATGATTCTTCACAAAGGGCATTAAGGCGCATGAGAACATGGTAGAGGCAAGCAAGCGCGCTTCCACGTTTTCGCCCATGGTGACCACGGTATAATCCAACGAGACAAGCAACGAACGGGAAAGGCAGCGCGGATGAACCTGGGCAGCGAGAGCGAGACCGTCGAGTTCAAGAAGTCCACTGGCGAGCATAAAGAAGCACTGCAAGCCATCAGCGCCATGCTGAACAAGCACGGCCGCGGCGAGCTCTACTTCGGCGTGAAGGACAACGGCGATGTCATCGGCCAGGATGTCAGCGACGCAACGCTGCGCCAGGTGACGTCGTGGGTGTCCGACAAGATCGAGCCCGCGGTGTTCCCGACGGTCGAGTGCCTCGACGCCGATGATGGGCTGCGATACATCAAAATTGCCTTCTCAGGTGCCGACGCCCCCTACTCCGCCGACGGACGCTACTTCACCCGCGTGGGGACTTCGAACAAAGCGCTGTCGGCCTCGGAGCTGAGCGCCATGGTCGTCAAGCGTGAGCGCGCCCGTAGCCCGTGGGACTCGCTGCCGTCCGGCAGGCCCGTCTCCGACGCCGACGAGCAGGCGGTGCGTGACTTCGTCGCGCGCGGCGGCAGGGCCGGACGCGTGGGCGGCGGGTTCGCCGGCGTGGAGGACACCTTGGCAAGGCTCGACCTCGTCGCGCCCGACGGCAGCCTAAGAAACGCCGCGGTGGAGCTGTTCTGCGAGGGATCCGACACCTACCCCAGGATGAAGCTGGGGCTTCTGGGCGGCAACACCAAGGCCAAGATCCTCGACCTGCGCCGCGAGTGCGGCACCATGCTCAAGCTGCTCGACTTCGCCGAGTACTTCGTGACGTCGAACATCAGGCGCGAGTTCGTCATCGGCGAGACGGGCATGTACCGCAAGGAGATCCCCGAGATCCCGGCCGAGGCCATCCGCGAGGCGGTTGCCAACGCGCTGTGCCACCGCGACTACACCACCGGCACCGCCGTCGAGGTCAACGTGTTCATGGACACCGTCCAGATCGTGAGCCCGGGCCTGTTCCCCGAGGGCGACTCGCCGCAAGAGCACCTAGACGGTACCGCGAGCGAGTTCGGCCTCCGAAACCCCGCGATCGCGCGCACCCTGTTCCGCGCCGGCGTCATCGAGCAGTACGGCACGGGCATACCGCGCATCAAGGAGGCCTGCGAGGCAGCCGGCGTGAGGTTCCGCTTCGAGCAGACCGTCAACAGCACCGTCGTCGTCTTCGAGCGTCCTGGGTTACAGAAAGCGGCCTTCAGGAGAACCGCGGCCGACAACCGACCGCTCCTCAGCGAGCGCGAACGAGCAGCGATGGCAATTGCCGCCGCTCAGGGGAAAATCACGACCTCCGACCTCGCGCGGGAGTCCAATGTCGGTAGGAAAACGGCCTCGAAGACTCTGAAAGACCTTGCCGGGCGAGGCCTGTTGGAATGGGTAGGGAAAAGCCCGAAAGACCCGCACCAGTTCTACAGGATGCCAAGCGAAGTTTGAGGCTGCAGGTCCTAGCCGGGAAACAGGCCCATTGCGTTTGCTGCCCTCCCCCTGCTGGGCACTACTGAGTAATCTACTGGGCACTGCTGAGTAATCTACTGAGTAGTGCCCAAGCGCGAGTTGGCAAGTCCGCCGAAGCCCAGAGAAACGGCTCCGAAGAATATACTGACCGCTACTGACCGCTACTGATCGCGGCATTCGGCAGGCCCGCCGAATGCCGCGGTCTCCCGAGACTAGCAGAGCCGCCCTTATTGTTAGCGCTGCCGAAGCAAGCCCTACTTCAGCAGCAACTTGAATTTTCGTGCGATGAGCCTCCCCGGAGCCAAGAGCCTTTTGCCCTAATCACAACACCGCAATTCAAGCACCGCAGAAAACTCCATTAGCGATGAACCAGCCACTTGAAGACGTGATCAAGGTGCGGCAAGGGGTCAAATTCGGAAGTGCGGGGAAAATCGAAGAAATGCTAACCAGGCCCCAGTTTTCGCTTCCGCGAACTGCGGTTTTGGTGCTAAAAATCGCGTTGTGCTCGAAGGTTCTCGATTTTCCCCGCACTTCCGTAATTACATCCTTGGATCGAGAGTGCAGGCAACAATGACGTCATCCGCGATAGCACCCAACAGTCACGGACGTACAAAAGGCCGTTGCCGGAAGCCTCCATACAACGACTCTTCTTTGCGCGCGCCACGCTCGCAATGCTCCATTAAATGTACCTTTTTGTGCAACAAAAAAAGCCGCTCAACCAGCGGCTTTTCTTATTTGGACATGAAAAAAGGCGACCGTCCTTTGTGGACAGTCGCCTTTGTTAATTGTTGTGTGAATTGCCTTAGGCGCGTGTCTTGATCTCCTCGAGTACCTTGGCCACAAACTCATCAACGCTCATCTGAACGGTCTCGTTGGAGCGATCGCGGACGGAGATGTTACCGGCCTCGACCTCCTTCTCGCCCAGAATGAGCATGTAGGGCACGCGGTCGATGCTGCGGGCCTCGCGGATCTTGTAGCCGATCTTCTCGTCGCGGTCGTCGCAGACCACGCGAATGCCGGCCTCCTCCAGCTTGGCGCACACCTCGTGGGCGTAGTCGCGGCTCTTCTCAGAGACGGGAAGCGCCTTGACCTGCACGGGGGCCAGCCAGGTGGGGAACTTACCCGCAAAGTGCTCAATCAGAATGCCGATGAAGCGCTCGATGGAGCCAAAGCACACGCGATGCAGCATGATGGGACGTTTCTTGGTGCCGTCGGCGTCCACGTACTCCAGGTCAAAGTTGAGCGGCATCTGGAAGTCAAGCTGGACGGTGCCGCACTGCCAAGTACGGCCGAGCGAGTCCTCCAAGTGGAAGTCGATCTTGGGGCCGTAGAAGGCGCCATCGCCCTCGTTGACCTCGTATTCCATGCCCAGCTTCTCCAGAGCGGTGCGCAGGCCCTCCTCGGCGCGCGCCCAGTCCTCGTCGGAGCCCATGGAGTCCTCGGGGCGGGTGGAAAGCTCAACGTGGTACTTAAAGCCAAACTTCTGGTACACGGAGTCGATGAGGTTGACCACGCCCACGATCTCGTCGGTCAGCTGGTCGGGACGCACAAACAGGTGGGCGTCGTCCTGGTTAAAGCAGCGCACGCGGAACAGACCGTGCAGGGCGCCGCGTAGCTCGTGGCGGTGCACCAGGCCAATCTCGCCGGCACGGATGGGCAGCTCGCGATAGGAATGCGGCTTGGAGGCGTACACCAGCACGCCGCCCGGGCAGTTCATGGGCTTAATGCAGTACTCTTCGTCGTCGATGACGGTGGAGTACATGTTGTCCTTGTAGTGGTCCCAGTGGCCCGAGGTCTTCCACAGCTGCTTGTTCATGATGAGCGGCGTGGAGATCTCCACGTAGCCGGCCTTGTGGTGGATCTCGCGCCAGTAGTCCAGCAGTGTGTTCTTAAGGATCATGCCGTTGGGCAGGAAGAACGGGAAGCCGGGGGCCTCGTCGCGCATCATAAAGAGGTCCATCTCGCGGCCGATCTTGCGGTGGTCGCGCTTCTTGGCCTCCTCCAGCATGTGCATGTGCTCGTCGAGCTCTTCCTTGGTGGCAAAGGCAACGCCGTTGATGCGGGTGAGCATCTTGTTGTCCTTGTCGCCCTTCCAGTAGGCGCCCGAGACGCCGGTGAGCTTAAAGGCCTTCAGAGCCTTGGTGTAGCAGATGTGGGGGCCGACGCACATGTCGATGTAGTCGCCCTGCTGGTAGAAGGTGATGCGGGCGTCGTCGTCCAGGTCGCCGATGTGCTCGACCTTGTACTTCTCGCCGCGCTCCTCCATAAGGGCGATGGCCTCGGCGCGGGGCTTCTCGTACACGGTGAACTTGAGGTTCTCCTTGACGATCTTTTTCATCTCGGCCTCGATCGCGGGGAAGTCGTCCTCGCTGATCTTGACGCCCTCGGGCAGGTCGACGTCGTAGTAGAAGCCGTTATCGGTCGCGGGACCGTAGGCAAAGTCGGCCTCGGGGTACAGGCGCTTGATGGCCTGCGCCATGATGTGCGCGGCAGAGTGGCGGATGACGTGCGTGACCTCGTCCTGCGGGAGCTCGGCCACCGAACCGTCATTGTAGAGTGCCTTCATGGGTATGTTTTCTCCTCTCGGATGCCTGATGCAAGTGCGTGCGATGCGCTCGGCGTTTTTGACTTGCATCATTATAGGCAGGTTGCCTTGGTATACAAGCGCCCGCCGCACCTTAATGGCACGGCGGGCGATTTTCTACGCATGCTTCATCGTGTGGGCGGG
>DBFOIV010000114.1:0-8792 GCA_048489175.1 Collinsella sp.
GTTAAGGTGGGCGGCGGCCACGCCGGTCACAACGGCCTGCGCTCCATCATCGACAAGATGGGCAGCCGCGACTTCAGCCGCATCCGCACCGGCATCGGCAACCCTCCCGGCAAGATGGCCGTCGCCGACTACGTTCTTAAGCAGCTGCGCGCCCGCGAGGCCGAGGATTTCCAGGACACCTGCGCCCGCGCGGCCGACGCCGCCGGCCTGGCGATCGTGCACGGCGTGGTCTATGCCCGCGACCATGTCAACGGCGCCGCCTCCGCCAACGGCAAGCACTAAAACCTATCATTTAGGAACAGGTTTATTTTGGCAGGTTTTACCTGCGGAAACGCCCCAGTTGCGGCATCGCAATCAACCGCGCGCCGACATACATGCATAGCACCCCAAAGGGGGCCGGCCTCATCACAACCCGAGGCCGGCCCCATTTGCCGTTTTACCTGATAAAACTGACCAAAATAAACCTCTCCCCTTTGGTAGGCCAAAGTGGATAAACCCTGCTCCCAACAGCCGAAGACACACGTAAGTGACATGTCCATGAGGGTATAATTTGCACCGTATGTCTGCACAACGCCTGTGCGCGTACGGTTTTATTCGGGCTACCGTCCATTTCCGTGGAGGCACGGTTCGGCGGCCCTAACAAGAGAGGGGTTCTATGTATAAGATCCTGGAGAAGACGCAGTTCTCGGAGAAGGTGTTCAAGTTCCGCATCGAGGCGCCTGCAATCGCCAAGCATGCGCACGCTGGACAGTTCCTCATGGTTCGCGCCAACGAGACGGGCGAGCGCGTCCCGTTTACCCTGGCCGGCTGGAACGGTGACGAGGGCTGGGTCGAGTTCATCTTCATGGTGATCGGCAAGACCACCGAAATGCTTTCCACCTACGAGGCCGGCGAGTCGCTGCGCGACGTCGTGGGCCCGCTGGGCGTTCCCACCGAGATGGCCGAGGGCCCCTGCGCCGTCATTGGCGGCGGCGTCGGCCTGGCAATTGCCTTCCCGGTCGCCAAGCACCTGGTCGAGACCGGTCACGAGGTGCACGCCATCATGGGCGCCCGCACCAAGGACCTCCTGCTCATGGAGGACCAGTTCCGCGAGCTCCTCGACGAGGACCACATCCACATCACCACTGACGACGGTTCCTACGGCGAGCAGGGCGTTGTTACCGCTCCGCTGGAGCGCCTGCTGCAGGACAAGGCCGTGAGCCAGGTCTTCTGTGTCGGCCCCGTTCCGATGATGAAGTTCTCGACCCTCACCGCCCAGAAGTACGACACCCCCATCACCGCGTCCCTCAACCCCATCATGGTTGACGGCACCGGTATGTGCGGCTGCTGCCGCGTCGAGGTGGGCGGCGTGACCAAGTTCGCTTGCGTCGACGGCCCCGACTTTGATGCCACCCTGGTCGACTGGGATGACCTTCGTGCCCGCCAGGCCGCTTACCGTTCCGAAGAGGGCGAGTCCCTCAAGGCCTATGAGGAAAAGAGCTGCGCATGCCACTAGTTAACGGTCGTTTCGTTGCCGATATGAAGTCGCCCCGCACCCCCGATAACGAGGAGCCGGCTGCTGAGCGCGCCTGCGACTTCCGCCCCGTCGACAAGGGCTTCACCGAGGAGATGGCGCTGGCCGAGGCCGAGCGCTGCCTCAACTGCAAGAAGCCGTTCTGTGTTGAGGGCTGCCCCGTCAACATCAACATCCCCCGCTTTATCGAGCAGATCCGCGAGAAGGACTTCGGCGGCGCTCTCGATACCATCCGCGAGGACTCCATGCTTCCCGCCATCTGTGGCCGCGTCTGCCCGCAGGAGAACCAGTGCGAGGGCAAGTGCATCCGTGGCAAGAAGTCCGAGCCCGTGGCCATCGGCCAGCTCGAGCGCTTCCTGGGTGACCGCCCCGAGCTCGCGTCCACGCCCAAGATGGCTCCCAAGAACGGCAAGAAGGTCGCCGTCGTCGGCTCCGGCCCGTCCGGCATCACCTGCGCCGGCGAGCTCGCCCGCAACGGCTTTGACGTTACCGTCTTTGAGGCATTCTTCACCGGCGGCGGCGTGCTGGTCTACGGCATCCCCGAGTTCCGTCTGCCCAAGGCAGTCGTCAAGCGCGAGATTGACGGCCTGGAGGACATGGGCGTCAAGTTTGAGTACAACTCCGTCGTGGGCAACATGGCCACGGCCGAAGAGCTGTTCGAGCAGGGCTTCGACGCCATCTACGTGGCGACCGGCGCTGGCCTGCCCAAGTTCCTCAACGTCCCCGGCGAGAACCTGCCCAACGTCTTCTTCGCTAACGAGTACCTCACCCGCGTGAACCTGATGAAGGCCAACAAGTTCCCCGAGTACGACACCCCCACCAAGCACGGCAAGAACGTCGTTGTCTTTGGCGGCGGCAACGTGGCTATGGACGCCGTCCGTACCGCCAAGCGTCTGGGCGCCGAGCACGCCATCATCGCTTACCGCCGTACCGAGGACGAGATGCCCTGCCGTCGCGCCGAGCTGCACCATGCCAAGGCCGAGGGCGTCGAGGTTCTGCCGCTTGTCTCCCCGCTCGAGTTTGTCGCTGGCGAAGACGGCTCCGTGTGCGCCGTCAAGGTCCAGAAGATGGAGCTCGGCGAGCCCGACGAGTCCGGCCGTCGTCGCCCGGTGCCCATCGAGGGCGCCATCGAGGAGATCCCCTGCGACGTCGCGATCTCGGCTATCGGCACCAACGCCAACCCCTTCGCAAAAAAGATCGGCGGCAAGATGGAGCTCAACAAGTGGGGCTACATCGTTGCCGACGAGGAGACCGGCCAGACCACCGATCCCCGCATCTGGGCCGGCGGTGACATCGTCACCGGTGCCGCTACGGTCATTCTGGCGATGGGCGCCGGCAAGAAGGCCGCCGCTTCGATCACCAAGAGCCTGCTGGGCGAGTAATCACCTGCGGCGCTAGCCACCAAACGGCAAAGTCCCCGTCGAGCACACGCCCGGCGGGGACTTTTTTTATGCCGGCCGCCCGATCACCACGATGGGGACAGGCACCTTTGTGGTGGTTGGGGACTTGCCCGGTCGTTTTGTCTCAATCTGTAACAGTTAGGCCCTGTTGAGCCTTGTAGTTGTTACAGATCGAGATATTTCTCCAGCCGCCCCCCGCTTTGTCTCAATCTGTAACAGTTGGAGGCCAAATTCCTCGCTACGTGTTACAGATCGAGACGTTAGGTTGGCGGCCGAACAGTTCGTCTCAATCTGTAACACCTGGAACCCAAATATCTGGCTTGGTGTTACAGATTGAGATCTTGCAAAAGCCGAGAATGGGCGTTGTCGCCAAAACCTAACGCTTGCGACGCTTGGTCGCGGCGATGCCGGCCGCGGCAACGGTTGCGCCGGCGATGCCCAAGGCGGCGACCGTCATCGCGGTGGAGTCACCCGTGCTGGCGAGCTCCGTGCCGCCGGACTTCTTGTCGTTCTCGCCCTTACCCTTGGACTTGTTCGTCGTCACCGTGGTCGTCGTCGAAGTCGAACCGCCCGCAGGTACCCCGGTGCCGCCAGAGCCATCCGCACCGCCGCCCTGCTCGCCGTCGCCAGGCGTCGGGTCCGGATCGGGCGTCGGATCAGGCGCCGCCTCATCGGTCACCGTAATCGTAATGTTCAGACGCTCGGAATACTCGCTGTACGACATGCCAGGGCGCTGTGCCGCAATGCGCACATACATGTTGCTATCGAGCGCAATGGGCTCGGTGTACTTTACACGGCCTTCGTCACGGCAGGGGCAGGTGTCGTTGGTGGTGTACCAAATCGTCGCGCCATCCTCGGCAGAAAGCTCCAGCTTCGTGCCCTTGGGCACCGTAATGTAGTTCTCCTTGGGCGACTATGCACCAAACGTCGTCGCACCAATCGTCGCCACCGGTCGCGCCGGTCGCACTGCCTCGGCAGACACGCGAACGTCGACCTGCTTGGACAGCGCCGTGCCGCCCACCGCCGCCGTCAACGTCGTCAAACCGGGCAGAGCACCATGCAGCACAAACGTCGCCGCACCGTCCTCGCCCGTCACGGCCTGGGTGGCATCGACAGAGCAGATAGCCGAGGACTCCAGCCCAACACTAACCTTGGCGCCCGCATACGGCTTGCCCGCCTTATCGGTCACGTGCGCCACCAGCTCAAAGTCACTGCCATCAAGCATGGTCACGGCCTGCTCCACGTTGAGTTTGAGTTTGTCGGCACGAACGCCCACGACAAGCTCGCCACTTGCCCAGCGCGCCATGGCCGTGCCGGCGTAGTTGCGAGCACCGTCGAGCTCAAACGCCACCGTCGAGCCCGCCTCACGCGCATCGGCATAGCGAATACGCAGCACGCGTGACAGCGGCTTGCCATTGGGATCGTCCTGCTTGTCGAGCCACGTATACGTCACGTCGCCCAAGCCCTGCGCGCACAATGCGACCAGGGCATCGTCGCTCGCATCCATATACTGCGCAAACTCAACCTCGATGCAATCGGTATAGGCATGGGCCGAAGCTACCTCGGGCGCCGCCGTCGACACCAAGCCAATGTTCACCTCAGTCTGAATCGGCGGCACGCGCAGCCAAGCCGAACGCGCCTCCTCATACCCGTCCTTGGTCACGCGCACTTGATACCAGCCGGTCGGCGTATTCCAGTTGTACGCACCGTCCGCACCCGTTGCAAGCGGATTGTCCTGCTCATACCCCTCGGCATCCCAACGCACCGCATTGGTACCGGCCGCATCGTCGGCGCTCCACAGCTCAACCGCCGCGCCTTCAACCGTATTGGACAGCAGGCCCTCGTACACCACGCCCGCAGGGTCGGGTGCTGCCTTGGCAGGCACATTGCGATAACGCGCCTCGAAGATCGACTGCATCTTCTCGTCCGAGATCAAGCCGTCCTTGTTGGCCTTGTAGACCTCGGCATCGGTCAGCTCGCCCCAGTTGACCGTAATGCGATTCTGGCACGTGCGCTCCACCTGCTCGCAGGCAACATCGTAGGCGCATTCGGCATTGGTCAGCTTAATCGCGCGCTCCGAACCTACGCTGGTCGAAGCTGCATCATAGGCGGCGCCCACCACGGTACCCGCCGAACCGGCCGTCAGCACGCCGGCGATTGTCATAATGGAGCCCACCGCCACATCGGTGCTGTCGTGGCAGAGCTGGCGATACAGCAGATCCTCAAACGCACGCGCCTTCTCCATGGCGTCACGCAGCGCGTAAATGCACTTCCAGTCGTCCTCGGTCTTCTCGGGCTTGGCAAGCAAGCGCGTATGCTGAAGCTCATAGCCCTCGCGCTCGCCCTTCACCTTCTGCATACGGACGTTCACGTTCTCCCAGTTCTTGCTGGCATCGTTCACGCCGTAAATGCCGGTAAAGATGCCGATACCCTGGGTCGCCGCGGGAAACGCCTGGCCGGCCGCCTTCCACGCATCGGTCTTAAAGACCTGTCCGAACATCTCGCACTCGATCTTATAGCTCTTGAGCGAACGGATCGTGCGGATGAGCTTCATATGGGCGCTCACGTCGCCGTTGAGCTTCCAGGCCATGAGCCATCCGCGCACCTTGGAGTTGTTGAGGCTATGGACCACATTCCAGTTGTCGTACAGGTCGTCCAGAATGTCGCACTGCATGGCGATCGAGTTAAACAGAAGCGCCTGGTTCTTGTTGTTATTGGAGTTCTCGATAAATTCCGACTCGATATAGGCCGTCTGCTCGCCATCGGGCGCGGCGACCTTAAAGCCCTTGACGGTATCGTCGTCAGCCGCCTTGTAGCTCAGCGAGCTGCCGAGCGCCTGGCCCAAATCGTTAAACCCGCTCGTCGACTGGCCGTTGTACTCGCTGGCCTTAATGCCCGCACACTTGTTGAGCGCCGCAGCGGTTGCGTCATTCCAGCTTCCGTATTGGTTGAGCTGGCCGATAGCCATCGACTGGCCCACCAGATCCTCGGCCTGCTGGGCAATAAACTCCGCTCGCGATGCATGGTCGACGAGCTCCTTGATGGCGGCCGCATCCGCAGCGTTCGCGCCCTGGGCCGCCGCGAGTTCCTGATACCAATCCTCGCTGGTGCCGTAAGCATCCTCAAAGATCATCTTGTCCACATTGACGCCATAGCTGTCGCCCTGCTGGGTCAGCAGCGCCGCCGACCCGCCGACCGCGGCCTTGAGCTCAGCCGCAAACTGCGCGGCCTCGTCGTTGCCAGCACCATCACCCTCGCCGTCGCTGGCGGCAGGGGCGCGACGAGCCTTACGGGCAGCTCCACCTTGGGCTTCGTCCTCTTTACCGTTCTCGTCCTCCTCGGCAAACGCATCAGCGACCATCTGGTCAATCGCGTCGTTAAAGGCCTCGTCGACATCATTAAACGAGTTATCCATCATATACTCGTGCCACTGCTGCACGGCATTCGAGAACTCCTGCTGGCGCTCCTCGGCCGCGGCGGAATGCTTTTTGGCCGAAGCGTTGGCGTCAAAACTCAGCATGGTCATAAGCTGAGCATTGGAGATGCGGTAGGTCTGCGGCATAAAGATCTGCTCAAAGTTGCCGCAGTTCACATAGGTCGAGTCATTCGCCTTGTTAAACTCGTCGAGCAGCTTAAGGTAACCCTCGTCCACATACTCCGCCACATAGCGCACATGGGTGCCCTCGCGCGACTTTTGAGTCAGAGGAATCGTCACCGTCTTGCCATCCACGCAGTCCACGTACAGGTCGAGCGTGTCGGCGGCCTCTTCGTTTCCCACCTCGAGCGTGATATCGAACGTCCAGTAGGCGTTCTTCTTTTGCGGCAGATGGTGGAAGGTCCACAGACTCTTGCCGGTGTCCTTGCCGTCCTTGACCAGGCTTTGCGTACCGCCACGATACGTCACATCAAAGTTCCAGACCGAAGCGCCCGGAACATAGCGCACATAATTGCGAGCCGTTACCTCGGCAGCAGCGGCGGCAGCAGCGGTCGAGCCCACGCGCGCTTCGAGCGTCACACGCTCGGCGGCAAGCGTATCCTGCGGCAGGTCGTATTCAATCTTGGCACGGCCGAGTTTATTGGTCTTGCCGGTGTACTTTGCGGCCGAGGCGCCCACGCCCACGGTAAGCTGCACGCTTTTTCCGGGCGCTGCGTATACGTAGGCCACATTGCCCAGTAGGCTGTGAACGTCGGTGCTGTCGACCTCGATGCGCGATCCGCTAACCCCGAGTGTGGTGCTTCCCAGCGGCAACGTCACCTCGCCCAGCGTAATAAGCGGCGAGATGGCATAGATGCCCGCGGCCTTAGGCTTAAAGCGCACAAACACATCGGCGCCCATGCCCTTATTCATATTGAGAACGAGGTTGTCGCCCTCCCAAGTTGTGTCAGCCCACATGGCCTCGGAGCTGGCGCCGGCTTCGCGAGAGCCTGCGGACACATCCCCGACGGCATCCTTGGCCAGCGGAATCTCAATCTTGGCAGCCTGGCTGTCCTTGAGCTCGTAATGAATGCGCAGCTCGGTCTCCACGCCAACGACCGCGGACGAATCAGCGATAACCGAGCCCGCCGTCAGCCCGCGCTCGGCACGATACGTCTCCACGTCAAACGTGGGGACGTCGAGCGTCACGTCGAGCTGTTTGCCGTCCTCAATCTTCACCTGCTTTTGCGCGATATGCTTACCCACGGTCAGCCCTAGGCGGCTAAACGTGGAATAGCTCGTCGCTTGGATGTCGTAGCTCGTCTTGTTAAAGGCGACGATGGTGTACGAACCGGCCTTAAGGCGCGGCGTCTCGGCCTTCATGATAGGCGTGGTGCCATCGTCTTCGTAACCCATCAGATAGGTGACGCCGTCGGCGACCAGCTTGCCGTCGGACGTACGGAACACCAGCACGCGGTTAGCGCCCTGGTAGTCGCCCTTGGTCGCGACCGTCGCCGTGCCCCAGGGCTTCAAGTCGATATCGACCTTGCCGGCCGAGGGCTTCACCGTCGCCGTCGTCCCACCCAGCTTGAGGCTGTCTTTGGGCTCGAGCGTTATCTCCAGATCCTGGTCCGCGTCGGCAATGGCCTGCGACACCACGAGCGCTGTGCCCTGGATACGGAAGTCGTTTTCCTTGTCACCCTTGGCAGGCTTAAGCGTCTTGCCGCCGTTCTTCACCGTCAGATCGATGTTATCGAGACTATCGAGCTCAATGCGTTCGGTCTTATCCTGGCCCATAATCGGTTCAAGATAGCCCACGTTGAGCTCAATCGCGCGCGAAGCCGGAATCTTGGTAAAGTCCTCCGCCTTAATCTCTCCGATATTCCATGTGCCCGTCATCTGGTCGCCCGGGCGCGCCAGCACCATGTCATAGTAACCGCTGAGCGAAATGCGCAGCGTTGCTGCCGTCTTGGAGAGGACGTTGGCAGCAACGGAGCCGTCGTCGCCAACCGTCAACGGCGTGGACTGCCCCGCCTGCAAGAGCACGGCCGCCGCGCTCTGGGGAAGTTTGCCCGTCACCTGGGCCGCCTCGCCCATCCACTCAAACGTGTAGGCAGGCTTCGAGGAATCGACGGAGTCCTTGCGATCGGCCACGGCATCGGCAAGCTTTTTGACCATCGAGGGGTTGCCAGCCGAATCGGTCGCATAGGCATAGATGGTCTGGCCTTCACCAAAGGGAATCGTATACGTTACGCCATCGATTGTCACGCGCTCATTATAGTCGCCCGGATAGCCCGCCTCACCAAACTGAAGATCGGGGTTCATCACGCGCAGGGCAACGGCATTATGGTTCGTCTCGTTTCCGTATCTCGTGTTCTCAAAAGCTCCCCACTCTATCATTTCCACGCTTTTGGGTAGCACAATCTCTTTGCCGGCAATCGCAGGATCAAGAGAGGCGAACGCG
>DBFOIV010000115.1:0-9743 GCA_048489175.1 Collinsella sp.
GCGCGGCAAAGCGGGGGCGTCGGCAGGCCGCACGACCAAGACCCCGCACTCGTGACAAAGCTCACTGGTGCGCGCCGGCGGTTCCTGCGATGATGCAATCGTACCGGGCCGCAATCAACAGAAGGGCCGCCTCATGACAGATATCGTCCACGTCGAAAACCTCGTCAAGCGCTACGACGACCTTATTGCGCTCGACCACTTTAACCTGAGCATCGCCCCTGGCGAGATCTTCGGCCTGCTGGGCCCCAACGGCTCGGGTAAGACCACGTCCATCAACTGCATTCTGCAGCTGCTCGCCTACGACAAAGGCGCCATCGAGCTGTTCGGTGAACCCATGACGCCCGCCCGCTACGACCTCAAGCGCCGCATCGGCGTGGTGCCGCAGCAGGTGGCGGTGTTCGACGAACTCACCGTGCGCGAGAACATCGACTATTTCTGCAGCCTTTACGTTAGCGACCGCAAGCGCCGCCGTGCGCTGGTGGACGAGGCCATCGACTTTGTCGGGCTGGGCGACTTTGCCAAGTTCCGCCCCGGCAAGCTCTCGGGCGGCCTGGCACGTCGCCTCAACATCGCCTGCGGTATCGCGCACAAGCCCGAGCTCATCTTCTTTGACGAGCCCACGGTGGCGGTCGACCCGCAGAGCCGCAACGCCATTCTGGAGGGCATCTGTCGCCTGCGCGACGAGGGCGCCACGGTGGTGTATACCAGCCATTACATGGAGGAAGTCGAGCAGATCTGCAGCCGCATCATGATTATGGACGGCGGACGTGTGCTGGCGCAGGGCACCAATGACGAGCTCAAACGCATGATTCAGATGGGCGAGCGCGTGACGGTCGAGGTCGGCGCCGTCGAGCCCGCCACGGTCGAGCGGCTGCGTGCCCTCGAGCACGTGCTCAGCGTTGAGCTTTCCGGCGGCGAGCTCGTCTGCACCTGCGAAGCGAGCCCGCACAATCTGGTCGACATCCTCGACACGCTGCGCGCTGCCGACGTGGCACTCGGCCGCGTGTGGAGCGAGCCGCCGACCCTCAACGACGTGTTCCTCGAGATCACCGGCCGCGAGCTGCGCGACTAGGGGGCGGCCATGTTCAACACCATCATCACTACGGTCAAGACGCTGCTGCGCCGGCCGAGCACGTGGGTCTGGGGCGCTCTCTTTCCCATTGCGCTTTCCACGATGTTCATGTTTATGTTTGCGAACCTCAGCTCCGACGGTACGGTCGACCCGGTGCCGGTTGCCGTCGTGGCGGACGAGGCTTGGAACGTTTCGACCTTTAAGGGCGTGGCGACGTCGCTTGCCAAGCAAGGTGACGATCAGCTGCTCGAGATCCACGAGTGCGACGACGCAGCCGATGCGAACCGTGCGCTTAAGGCCGGCGAGGTTGTGGGCATCTATACGGTCGACGACGCAGGCGTACCCAAGCTCACACTGCTTTCGAGTTATGACAGCTCGCGCGCCTCGTCGGTGCTCACCGACCGCAGCATTTTGGAGACGGTGGCAAGCTCGTATACACAAAATGCCGAGCTCATATCCCAGATTGCCCAGGACAACCCGGCGGCGCTCGCCGACCCGGAGGCGGTTGCGCGCGCCCTGTCGCTCGAGGGCGGCACCCGCCGCGTAAGCCTGACACGCACCACACCCGATGGCACGGTCATCTACTATTACGCGCTTTTTGGCCTGGTCGCGATGATGTCTGCCGAGTTTGCCGCCTTGAGCGTCGTCGATCTGCAGCCCAATCTATCGGGCCTTGGCGCGCGTCGCTGCGTGGGCGGTCTTTCCAAGACGGCGTCGCTGGCCGGTATCTTTGTGGGCTCGTGGCTGGTCTCCTCTGCCTCGATGGCGATTGCGATTGGCTACGTGCGCCTGGTCGTGGGCATCGACTTTGGCGGGCACGAGGGACTGTGTTTGGTGGGCGGCGCCGCTTCCGCGCTTGCCGCCACGGGCCTGGGACTCTTTGTGGGCACGCTTCCCGTTAAGGGCGGCAAGGCGTCCAAGTCCGGCATCCTCACGGGCTTTGCTACCACGTGCGCCCTGTTCGCCGGCCTCTACGGCGAGCCGGCGATGGCGCTTGCCGACGACGTCGCCCGCGCCTGCCCGGCCGAGTGCTGGCTCAACCCCGTCAAGCTCATCTGCGACATGTTCAACCGCCTGTATTTCTTTGAGGACCTGGGCCCCTTTGTCGTTCGCGCCGGCGCGCTGGTCCTTATGGCGTTGCTGTTCGTTGCCGCCGCCACGCTGATCTTTGGAAGGAGCCGCTATGAGCACCTTTAAGACCGCGCTTCGCATGGCGCTAGCGCACCCGTTCTACCTGCTCATCTATACGGTGTTCATCTCGCTCATGGGCGTATTCATCGCGGCCTCGGTGAGCTGGAACTCGTCGCAGCTCACCGAGTACAAGTCCTACGATGCCAACGTGATCGTGGTCGACCGCGACGACAGCGACCTTTCGCGTGCGCTTACCAAGCATCTGGGTTCGCGTTTTGAGCTGGTCACGGGCATCGGCGACGACACGTACGACCTTGCGGACGCGCTCTCCAAGAGCAACAGCGCCAAGGGTAGCGCCGACTGCGTGTTCTTTATCCCGGAGGGGTTTGAGGGCGACCTCGTTGCAGCCGCCCGTGCGGGGGAGTCCCTACCCAAGCTCGATGTGACCTACGGTGCCGGCACCATGGCGGCGGCGCTTTCGTCTGCCGAGGCCTCGCGCTGGATCTCGTTCGCGGGCGCTGCGGCCGCACTTGAGTCTGCTGCCTCCAACGGTGACGTCGCCAAGGCTGCCGAACACGCGGCCACCGAGCGTGCCGAGGTCGAGATCGAGCAGGTCAAGGTCGACTCGACTGCCGCCGCCACGCTCGATTCGTACTTCAACTTTGGCGCGTACGCGATCATCTCGTCGGTCATCGTGTCGGTGGGACTGGTGTTCTCGGGCATGAACGAGCCCGAGCGTGTGCGCCGCATGGAGGCCGGCCCGGTCTCCGAGCGCCAGCGCTCGCTTGCCGTGTTCGCGGCTGCTGCGGTGCTCACCGTCTGCATCTGGTTTGTGTCGAGCATGATGGGCGTCGTGGGCTTTGCCGGCGCGGTTGCCGAGGTCGGCGTGGGTCGTGTGTGCCTGGCGCTGGCGGCGACGTTTGCCCTGGCGTGCACGCCTCTGGCCGTTGGCTTTGCCCTTTCGAGCCTGGGCGCGCGTGAGGAGCTGCTCAACGGTGTGGGCAACCTGCTCGGCATGCTCATGACGTTTTTGGGCGGCGCTTGGATGCCGCTGTCGCTCATGGGCTCGGCCGTGCAGACGGTGGCGCACTTTGTGCCGACGTATTGGGTGAACGACGCGATCGGCAAGGCGCTTGCTTCGGACCTGACGTCTGCCGTGTTGGGCGACATCGCCTGCGACCTGGGCGTCACCGTGCTCTTCGCCGCCGCCATTGCCGCCGTAGGCCTGGCTCTCGCACGCGCCAAATCCCGCGCCTAGTCTGAAATAAATCCCAAGCCTCGCTCCAAAATAGTTCGCCAAGGTTTACTATTACGCTCATAAAGTAGTATGAGGCTAACAATGGGGGATACCATGGCAACGCAGGAAGCCTATGTCCAGGTTAAGGATCTCAAAAAGCATTACGGCGACGGTGATGCACGCCTGACGGTACTCGATGGCATCGACGCGTCCATCAACCGCGGCGAGATCTGCGTCATGCTGGGCCCTCGGGCTCGGGCAAGTCGACCTTTCTCAACCTGATCGGCGGCCTGGAGGATACCGACGGCGGTTCTATCATGGTGGACGGCTGCGACCTCACGGTGCTCAAGCCTACCGACCTGGGCGAGTATCGCCGCCGTGAGCTGGGCTTTGTCTTTCAGTTCTACAACCTGGTGCCCGACCTCACCATCAAGGAAAACATCGAGGTCACGGCACACCTGTCCAAAAAGCCGCTCAACATTGACGGCCTGCTACGCTCGCTGGGCCTCTACGAGCACCGCAACAAGTTCCCGCGCCAGGTTTCGGGCGGCCAGCAGCAGCGCTGCGCCATCGGCCGTGCGCTCGTCAAAAACCCGGGCCTGCTGCTGTGCGACGAGCCCACCGGTGCGCTCGACTATAAGACGTCCAAGGAAATCTTGCAGCTCATGGAGGATGTCAACCGCACCTACGGCTGCACCATCATCATTGTCACCCACAATGCCGCCATCGCGCGCATGGCCAATCGCGTGCTGCGCCTGCGCGACGGGCGCATCGTCGAGGATGAGCTCAACGAGTCGCCCGTCTCGGCCGCCGAGCTCGATTGGTAGGCGGCGCCATGACACCTCTCGCAAAACGTCTTCCACGCGAGCTGCGCCGCAATATCGGCAAGTACCTGGGCATCTTTTTGCTTATGTGTGGAAGTATCGCTCTCACCTCGGGCTTTTTGCTCGCGGCGCATTCCATCGGCTGCCTTATCGATGACATGCGCGATGCGTACACGATTGAGGACGGCCGCGTGACCACCTCCTTCGAGGCGACCGAGGAACAACTCAAGGCAGCCGAGGATGCGGCCGACGACGTCGGCGGCGTCACGCTCTACAAGAATTTCTCCATCGACGCCATCATCAAAAAGGCGTCCGGCGACGACGGCACCAAGCGCACGCTGCGCACCTATGCGCACCGCACCAAGGTCGATATCGCGTCCTACTGCGAAGGTAGGCGGCCTAAGGCGGACGACGAGGTGGCAATCGACCGTGTCTTCGCCACCAATAACAACCTGTCCGTGGGCGATAAAGTCGAGCTCGAGGGTCGCACCTACACCATCTGCGGCATCATGACCCAGCCCGATAGCCAGGCGCTGTTCCTCAACAATTCGGACTTTACGGTGAACACCATCACGTACGGTGTGGCCGAGGTCACCGACGCCGGCTTTGCCGCGCTTAAGGACGCCGGCGGCGCGCCTGCCTACACCTACTCCTTTACCTTTACCGATCGCGATCTCTCCACCGCGGATCGCGTCGATGCGGAGCAGGATATGGTGGAGGCGCTCACCGATGCCGATGCACGCGTGGATGACCTCATCGACGCCGATTCCAACCAGGGTATTGGCTACGCGCGCGACGACGTGGACGGCGACTCCACGATGTGGATGACGCTGCTCGACATCATCATCGTGATCATGGCGTTTGTCTTTGTGGTGCTCACCGACGCCACCATCGAGGAGGAGAGCGCCATTATCGGCACGCTGCTCGCCAGCGGCTACCGCCGCCGCGAGATCGTGCTGCACTACCTGGCACTTCCCGCCATCGTGGGCGTGGTCGCGGCGCTTTTGGGCACTGCGCTCGGCGTTGTGTTCTTTACCGAGCCCATGCGCAGTCTCTACTACGGCTCGTACAGTCTGCCGCCCTTCCAGGTGTACTGGAGCTGGGAAATCTTTGTGAAGTGCGCCGTGGTTCCCGCCGCCGCGCTCATCCTCATCACGCTGGTGGGTCTGCTCCGCAAAATGGGCAAGACGCCGTTGCAGTTCCTTCGTCACGAGGCGAGCGGCAAGTCGGGTACCAAGCGTGGTATGCAACTGCCGGAGCGCATGGGTTTTGTTTCCCGCTTCCGCTTGCGTATCTTCCTGCGCAATCTGGGCAACTTCGCCACGCTCTTCGTGGGCATTGCATTTGCGTCGCTACTGCTGCTCTTTGGCCTGGCGATTCTGCCCACGATGACGCACTATGCGGACAACCTCGAGACAAGCCTGGTCGCCGAGCACCAGTACACGCTCAAGGCGCCGCTGGAGCTCGAGGGCACTGCCGAGGAGCGCGAGCAGTGGTCGGCACTCGAGCGTTTGCAGTCGGTTGACGGCGCACTGCTTTCTGCCGCTCAGGATGCCGATGACGAGCTTGACGACGCGGCCGATGCAGCGCAGGCGGCAGCCGATGCCGCGACCAGCGCTCCGTCTGCCGAGAGCCTGGCCGCGGCGCAGGGCGCGCTCGCCAAGGTCCAGGACAAGAAGGATGCGCTTTATGCGCGCCTCGATGACCTTGCCGATGCCCTCGGCTGCAACCGCGACGAGGCTATCGACCTGATTGACAAGGCCTCTAAGATTGACACCGACAACGACGATATCCACCCGGTCAATACGACCGATAACGGCGCGGGCGCAATCGCACAGGCCGAGAAATACGCCGTCTACCAGCTGCAATACGATCGCGGCGACGGAAATGGGCAGGAGACGATTTCTGTCTACGGCATCTCGCCCGATTCGCGCTACTGGAAAGGGCTGGACGTCGGCGACGGACGCGTCGTCTTTGGCGGTGGCTTGCTCGACAAGTTTGGCTGGAGCGAGGGCCAGAAGGTCACGCTCAGCGACAAGTACGAGGGTGAGTATTATTCCCTTGAGTACGCGGGCAAGGACTGTGCCTGGGGCTCCAAGTCGGACATGAATATCTATATGAGTATCGACGACTTTAATGAGCTGTTCGACAACGACGCCGCTTACTTTAACGGCTATGTAAGGAACGAGAAGCTCGACCTCGATGCTCGTTACTTTGCCGGCGACACCACGCCCGACGACATGCGCGCCGTGGGCGACCAATTCATCGGCATGATGAGCAAAATGATCGGAATGATGGTCGGGCTCGCGGTGTTCATCTTCTTGCTGTTTATGTACCTGCTGACCAAGGCTGTGATCGACCACAGTGCCCGTTCGATCAGCTACATGAAAGTCTTTGGCTATCGCGATGGCGAGATCTCGCATCTGTACATCCGCTCGATCACGCTGTGCGTGGCGGCGTCACTCGTGCTGAGCCTGCCGGTCATTATTGGCTCGCTAACGGCCATCTTCCGTTCGATGCTGCTCGCCTATAACGGCAATATCGAGATCTACGTGCCCGCTTGGTCCATGGCGGCGTGCGTGGGCATTGGCTTTGCGACCTACCTGGTCGTGGCGCTGCTGCACACGCGCTCCATCAAGCGCGTCAGCTTGGCCGAAGCCCTCAAAGTGCAGGAGTAATCATCGGGGACAGTCTTTGCCGGTTCGCCGGCCGTGCTGGCAAGGACTGTCCCCAGCTGCCGGCAGGAAAGGAACGTCCCTAGCTGCCAGGTGGCGAGGCACTCATTTAAGTCCGTCCCCAATGAGTGGTTTCAGTCATTTAAGTCTGTCCCCAATGACTAGGTGCCGCGCTTGACATTAACTCTGCTTTAACTGGTACCATCCTCTATGTCTGTAACGCCATATAGACCGAGGGGATAGATCTATGACCGCAACTGCACCCGCAGCACCCGCTAAGGTGTACTTCACCAACCTGCGCACGCATGCCCGCGAGAGCCAGCTCGACAAGCTCAAGCGCCTCATCCGTCACGCCGGTATCGAGCAGATCGACTTTGAGAACAAGTTCGTCGCCATCAAGATTCACTTTGGCGAGCTGGGCAACCTGAGCTTTTTGCGCCCCAACTACGCCCGCGCCGTCGCGGACGTCGTGAAGGAGCTGGGCGGCAAGCCCTTCCTCACCGACTGCAATACGCTCTATGTCGGTAGCCGCAAAAACGCGCTCGAGCACATCGACACCGCCTACCAGAACGGCTTTACCCCGTATGCTACGGGTTGCCAGATCATCATCGCCGACGGCCTCAAGGGCGCCGACGAGGCGCTTGTCCCGGTCGAGGGCGGCGAGTACGTGCACGAGGCCAAGATCGGTCAGGCGCTCATGGACGCCGATATCGTGATCAGCCTCACCCACTTTAAGGGCCATGAGCAGGCCGGCTTTGGCGGTGCCATGAAGAACCTGGGCATGGGAGGCGGTAGCCGTGCCGGCAAGATGGAGCAGCATGCCGCCGGCAAGCCGAACGTCGCGACCGAGCACTGCATTGGCTGCCGTGCCTGCGAAAAGATCTGCGCGCACAACGCTATCTCGTTCGACGACACCCGCGAGCGCGAGCTTGTCAACGGCAACACCCGCACGGTCCACGTCGCTGCCATCGACCACGATCGCTGCGTGGGCTGCGGCCGCTGCATCGGCGTGTGCAACCAGGACGCCATCAAGCCCGGCTATGAAGCCGCGGCCGACGTGCTCAACTGCAAGATCGCCGAGTATACGAAGGCCGTTGTCGACGGCCGCCCGAGCTTCCACATCTCGCTTGCCATGGACATCAGTCCCAACTGCGACTGTCATCCCGAAAACGATACGCCTATCGTCAACGATATCGGCATGTTCGCGAGCTTCGACCCGGTCGCCATCGACCAGGCCTGCGCCGATGCCGTCATGGCATCCGAGCCGCTGCCCAACACCGAGCTCACCGACAGCGCCGCCAAGATGGAGCATAACCACGAGCATCTGGAGGGCGAGCAGGCGCACGACCCCTTCTGCATCACGCATCCCGACACCGACTGGCGCGCGTGCATCGCGCACGCCGAAAAGATCGGCCTGGGCACGAGCGAGTATGAGCTCATCGAGGTCAAGTAGCGCCTAGCTATTGGACAAAATAAGCGCCTTTGTAGCGTAATCTGAGCAAAAGCCGCCCACGAGCCCAATGCTTGCGGGCGGCTTTTCAGAAGTGCGGTGAAAAAACGAATACCGCCGACTACAAACCGATTTTGGCAACAAAACCTCAGACGTTGCTTTTGCCTAAAAATTCTTGTCGAGGAAGTTGTCGACCGTGTTCCAGTAGAGTTCGGGGTCGATCTGCGCGCTCTTGGCGTGGGTGGCGCCATGGACGGTGAGCTTTTGCTTGACCTTGCTGGCGCACGCGTCGTAGTTTTGGTCGAGCATGCTGTACGGCACAAAGGTGTCTTGGTCACCGTGGATAAACAGCATGGGAACCGTCGCGCGCTTGAGCTGTTCCACGCTGCTCGCCTTATGAAAGTCGTAGCCCGCGCGCACGTTGCACACCAAGTTTGCTACATCGAGCAAGGGAAAGCTGGGCAGGCCGAACACGTCCTTGAGCTGCAGAGAAAACTCGTCCCAAACACTCGTATAACCGCAGTCCTCGATAATGCATTTCACGTTTGCAGGCAGAGATTCCCCCGCGACGTTCATGGCGGTTGCCGCACCCATCGACTCGCCAAAGACCAGGATGCGCGCCTCGGGGTCAGCCTGAACGATCCGCCCGATCCATGCAACGACATCGAGCCGCTCAGGCCAGCCCATGCCGATATAGTCGCCGCCGGAGCGCTCGTGGGCGCGGGCGGCGGGTGCGAGTACGCTCATGCCGCGGTCGTGGAATCGCTTGACGTATCGGGCCATACCGATGGGCTCGTTGGTATATCCATGCAGGCAGACGGCGTAGTCGTGCGTGCTCTCCGACGCAGCAAAATACCAGGCGGCAAGCTCGGTCCCGTCATCTGCGGTGAGGCTGCTGCTCTCGCGATTCTCTTTAAACCACGCCCGCGCCTCGGTTTCCTCGGCATCCGGCTGCTCACCTTCTTTGTCGTTCTTGCTATCCTGCATCATCTTCATGGTGTATGGCGCGCGGGGATTCAGCGCGAAGTCAAACAGAAAGTTGCCGGCAAATCCGAGCAGCGCAACGACAGCCACCAGTGCAACGATGCCGGCTATCTTGAGCTTTCGATGGGAACGTGCGTTTTGAGACATAAGAAGCTTTCCTATAAGATGTTAATACATCAACATTTAATGCAAGCGCATTATGGACGTTCGCCGTTGATGCGTCAACAGGCAAAGAATGGGTAAACAAAGGGTCACGTATGGTGCAAATTTCGCACGTACCTAGACGCTTTGATATAGTGTTGAGAACTCTTTACGTTGGAGGATGTAACCGGCATGTCCGATTCGAGCGACAGTTCTAAGCCGCGACCCA
>DBFOIV010000116.1:0-7405 GCA_048489175.1 Collinsella sp.
ATGATGACGGCCGCCGTCTTATCGCTGATCGCCTTGAGCACGTTGTCCACGCTCAGCTGGAACGTATCTTCATCGGCGAGCGCCTCAACACACGTACAGCCGGCCTTCTCAATCCAAACGCGATACTCCGGAAAGTACGGGGCGATAACAATAACCTCGTCGCCCGGGTTCGTAACGGCGTTGAGCGTGCAGGTGAGCGAAGCCGCGGCACCCACCGTCATAAATACGTCTTTGCCCTCATAGCTCGTGCCAAAGCGGCGGTTGAGCGATTCGGCCACAGCGGCACGACATTGCGGCAGGCCCGGTGCGGGCGTGTAGCCGTGCAGCTGGTCGCTCGGCAGCTCCAGGGCCTTCTTAATCGACTCAGCCACAGCAGCGGGCGCCGGAACGCTCGGATTGCCCAGCGAAAAATCGAATACGTTTTCCGCACCGATCTGCGCCTTGCGCTCAAGGCCATAGCTAAAAATCTCACGGATGATGGAGCTTTCCGCGCCGCGAGCATACATAGTTTCGTTGATCATCTGTTCCCCTTTCGCATAGGCGCTATTGTACGCTTTAGCCGAGCAAAGTGCCGCAGCAATGTTAATTGGGGACAGACTTAAATGCGTGAAAACGCTCATTTAAGTCTGTCCCCAATCAACAGACGGCCCCATATCGCTCAAAAGAAAAAGCCTCCGCAGGTTTCCCCGCGGAGGCTTTCGCCACAAAGACTATTTGTCGGCGTCGGCGTCGGCATCGACGACGGCATGGTCATCGCCAGCATCATCGGATGCGACTTCGGCATCCTCCTGCATGGCCGCCTGCGCAAAGGCCGCGGCATCAGCCGCCAGCTCTTCCTCGCTCATACGGGGCGTGCGCTTCTTGGTCGGCATGCCGGCCGCCTTGGCATTGCGCTCCTCCTTGGCCGCCAGGATATCGCCCTCGCGCTCAAGGTAGGCGTCCCACTCGTTGTCGAGCAGGGCGTTCACGGCGTCACCCTCGACGGTCTCGCGCTCGAGCAGCACCTTGGCCATCAGGTCGAGCTGATCGCGACGGGCATCCAGGATCTCGACCGCACGACGATGGGCCTCACGCATAATGCGCTGGACCTCAATGTCGATGCGACGCGCCGTCTCCTCAGAGTAGTCCTGATGATCGGCATAGTCGCGGCCCAGGAATACCTGATGCTGCGCCTCACCAAACACCTGCGTTCCAAGCTCCTCGCTCATGCCCAGGCGCGTGACCATCTCGCGCGCCATCTTGGTCGCGCGCTCCAGATCGTTGCTCGCGCCCGACGTGATGTCGTCGCACATGAGTTCCTCGGCAACGCGGCCACCCAAGAACACGGCGAGCTCGTCGAGCATCTCGTTCTTGGTCTTGAGGAAGTGGTCCTCCTGCGGAAGCTGCAGCGTGTAACCCAAAGCCTGGCCGCGGCTGACGATCGAGATCTTGTGGACCGGATCGGAGTGCTCCAGGATGTGACCCACCAGGGCGTGACCGCTCTCGTGGTAGGCAATCGTGGTGCGCTCGGCCTCGGTCATCACGCGACCCTTGCGCTGCGGTCCGGCAATCACGCGCTCCATCGATTCCTCGACCTCGTCCATCGAGATCACGGAACGATGGCGGCGGGCAGCCAACAGCGCAGACTCGTTGAGCAGATTTGCCAGATCGGCACCAGTGAAGCCAACGGTCATCTGGGCGAGCTTCTCAAACTTAACGTCCTCATCCATCGGCTTGTTCTCGGCATGCACGCGCAAGATCTGCTCGCGGCCCTTCACATCCGGACGGTCGACCGTAACCTGACGGTCAAAACGACCGGGACGCAGCAGCGCCGGATCCAGAATGTCGGGGCGGTTGGTGGCGGCGATCAGGATGACCGACTCGCTTTCCTCAAAGCCGTCCATCTCGACCAGCAGCTGGTTGAGCGTCTGCTCGCGCTCGTCGTGACCGCCGCCCAAGCCAGCTCCGCGCTGACGTCCCACAGCATCGATCTCATCGATGAAGATGATCGACGGGGCCTGGGACTTGGCCTCCTTAAAGAGGTCACGCACACGGCTGGCGCCGACACCTACGAACATCTCGACAAAGTCGGAACCCGAGATGCTAAAGAACGGCACGCCCGCCTCGCCGGCAACGGCCTTGGCCAGCAGCGTTTTACCGGTGCCCGGAGGGCCCACCAGCAACACGCCACGCGGGATCTTGGCGCCCAGTTTGCGATAGCGGTCCGGATCGCTCAAAAAGTCACGGATCTCCTCGAGCTCCTCGACTGCCTCGTCCACTCCGGCAACGTCTTCAAACTTGACCTTGGGGCGTGTGGCCTCGTTGGTCTTGGCGTTGGTCTTGCCAAACTGCATGTTCCTGTTGTTGGCGCCCATCATCTGGCGCATAAAGTAGAACATGATGGCGATAAGGGCGATCGTCGGAAGCACACTCATCGCCAAGTCGCCCCAAAAATCGGGATCGTTGGTGTTGACGATGTACTTGGTATCGGGGTGCTCCGCCATGAGCTCGGCAAGCGAATCGGAGCCGACATAGGTCGAAGAGAAGCTCTTGAGCTCGCTCGTATCGCCCTTGTCCTTTTTTGTCTTCCAGTAATGACCCGTCACGCTTCCGTCTTGAACCGTATAGGTCAGATCTTCGACGCAATCCTGCTTGATGGCGCTGACCATCTCGCTCGTCGCGAGCTTAACGGTATTGCTGGAGCTGGCAAAGCCGGAACCCATATTAAAGAAGGCATAGCCCAGAAGCACGCAAGCCAAAAGAAAATACAGCCAGCCCGTACGCGTGGGCTTCTTGCCTCCGGGCATCCCCGGGATCTTAGGCTCCCGGGGAGTCTGGGAATTGTTATCGTTATGGTCGTCGGGCATCTTACGAATAAACCTCCGGTTTCAAAATGCCCAGATACGGAAGGTTACGATAGCGCTCGGCATAGTCGAGGCCGTAGCCCACCACAAAGGCATCGGGGCAATGGGTTCCAACATACTTTGGCGTGATGGCCGAGGTGCGGTCCTCAACGTCCTTCCACAGGAAGGCAGCGACCTCCAGCGAAGCGGGCTTGCGGCTCTCGAGGTTCTTCATCAGGTACTTGAGGGTCAGGCCCGAGTCCAGAATGTCCTCGACGATCAGCACGTCGCGACCACGGATGTCGATATCCAGATCCTTAATGATACGCACGATGCCCGAAGACTTCACACCGTCGCCATAGCTCGAAACAGCCATGAAATCGATGTTGGTCGGTAGCTCAATCTTGCGCATCAGGTCGCCCATAAAGACAACGGCACCGCGCAGAACCGCGATCAGCACCAGATCCTTACCCGCGTAGTCGCGAGTGATCTCCTCGCCCAGGCGAGAAACGATGCCGTCGATATCCTCCTGCGTAAACAGAACCTTCTCGATATCCGGATGTTGAGAAGCCATGACAACCCTTTCTTGTGCTTAATCGCCCACACACCGCCGTATGGACGCGAACTACACATTCTAGCAGCGCACGGGGTATATTTTCCAGCCCGCGCACCATCAGCGCGGGAATACCGTCAACGCCGCACAGAATAGCTGGCGTAGGACGCTATTCCGCATCGACCACACGAAGCAGATATGCCACGCGCGTTGCGGCCGTGCACTTAAAACGCTCGTCAGCGCGAACTCCGGCGACCCACACCACGGCACCTCCCGGCGCCGTCCTCACCATGGGCACGCCGGCGCGCTCGGAAACGGGAATGCGAGCCTCGCCTAGCAAGTCGGATACTTTCTTGCTTCGGCCACTCATCCCTAACGGGCACATCACGTCTCCCGGTGCGGGACCGTCCACCCACAGGCGCGCCAATCGCGCCTCGACAGGGATCTTGCCACGCGAGCCCGCCAGGATCCGCTCACTATCGCTGTCGGCAAAACCCAGGGCAGCCGCGTCTACCAAAGCTGTCACTTCCCCGGCAGCCGCAAGCTCACGGGCGCGACGCACGATATCGCATCCCGGCTCAACGGCCATCGGTTCTGTGACCAGCATACGTCCCCCGCCCAACGGCAAACGACCGGGTACGGTAACCCAGTCCGCGACCAGGCCCTCGCGAGCCGCCGGCGCCTTAAACGCCAGCATGCCAAACTCAATGCGTGCGTCAATCCCCGCCGGAAGCGTGACCGAGCCGGCGCCCTCGGCAACGCAGGAAAGGACTCGCTCCACATGTCGCATCTCTGGACGAGCGTCCGGATCGATGCGCTTAATCGCCAGTCGCACGATGCGCCGCGCGATTACCACCTCGGCCGCAGCAAGGCGTCTGGCATCGAGCACTAGCGCGCCCGCCGCCTCCTTGCGCAGGCAGCTTCGAAACGCCTGCGCCGACAGCTGGGATAGAAACGCGTCTTCGTCACCCAAGATCTCACAGGCGGCGCCAATCGTCTTGCACACGCTCGCATTACGCTGTGCCACCACTGGCATTACCCGATGGCGCACGTAGTTTCGCAGATACGAGATATCCTCATTGCTCTCGTCTTCACGCCACGGCTGACCATGTACCTGTAGATAGCCCACAAGCTCGCCATGAGTTAGGTCGAGCAAGGGACGCACCACGATATTCCTCCGGCGAGGAATGCTCGATAGACCAGCGGGCCCCGAACCCTTAATCGCGTTCATCAAAAACGTTTCCGCGCGATCCGAAGACGTGTGCGCGGTGCAGATACGAGCCGCCGTTCGCGGCGCCCCCGTCTGGGCGCAGAGTTCGCGAACATACCTCCGCGCCGCGGCATAGCGCACCTCGCGGGCCGCGGCCTCAATATTGCCCGACTCCCCATCAAAATAAGCGTGCTCCACACACAGCGGTAAACCATATTGCGCGCAGAGCTCACGCACAAAGGCCTCGTCGCCATCGGACGCCTTGCCGCGCAGATGATGGTTTACATGCAGCACATGCAGGCGCTCGCGAGCAATGGGGGCAACACCGCGTCCGTCTTGGATATCCAGCTTTGATGTGCACGCCATAAGAAGCAGTGCCGTCGAGTCCGCGCCGCCTGATACCATGAGCACGACAGGAGCTGCCTGCTGCCTCGTCCGGGTCTCATCGACTGCCCCAGGCACGGCATGGTGTCCGTAATGCTGTGATACCGTTGGCATTCGCTTCCTCCTTTATTCGTCCGCACCCATTGTATCCTTTGGAATCTTATGTCTTGCCTGCACCTTCATATCCTCGGCAGTGGCTCTAAAGGCAACTGCGCACTCATCGAGGGCCCGCAGGGGCTCATTATGGTCGATGACGGACTGTCTCCCCGCGAGACATTAAAGCGCATGGCAGAACTGAGGCTCTCGGCAGACAACGTCTCGGCTCTTCTCATTACTCATGAGCATAGCGATCACATCAAGGGCCTCGATGTCTGGTGCAAGCACTGGCACGGCCCCCTCTTTGCCAGCAGGGGCACTCTTTCGAGCAAAGAAAATCTTTCGCATCTGCCTGTCGAGGAATTCGATCCCGGTGACACCCTATCCATTGCCGGCATCCACGTGCAAACCTACTCAACGTCACACGATGTCATCAATCCAGTCGGCTATCGATTCGACACCCTCGATGATTCCATCGGCTTTGCCACCGACACCGGAGAGCTATCGAGCCAAGCCATGAACACCCTCAAAGATTGTCGAGTCCTCGCACTCGAAAGCAACCACGATGTGACCATGCTGCGCGAGGGAGAATATCCCCGCTTTCTTCAGGAGCGCATCCTGTCTGAAAGGGGACACCTCTCCAATGGCCAAGCCGCCGAAGCCGCGCGCGAACTTGTTACCGATCGCACCGAACAGCTCATTGCCATGCATATCAGCCAAGATAACAATCGTACGAGCCTTACCGTCAAAAGCTATGCCAAAGCTCTGGCCGCAACCCTGGATGACGAGGTCGGCAGCTCCGCAACCCTTCTCCAAGGATCGCGAAAACTCTCGATACGCCCTGCGAGTCAGTATCAACCGGCAACCATTCAATAGACTGTCCTAAACAACAAAAGGGGCCGGGAATCGCTTCCCAGCCCCTTTTGTTGTCTTTTAATAGCGAAGAACACCAACGAAGTTATTCGATGGAGATCTTCGTAACGTTCTTCTTCTCGACGATCTTGGGAACCGTAACGGTCAGGATGCCGTCAGCGTACTTAGCCGAGAGGCCCTCGCTCGAAGCGTCCTTAAGATACACGCCACGCGTCGCGCTGTACGAGCTGAACTCCTTCTGCAGGAAGTTCTTGCCCTCGTTCTCCTCGTCTTCCTCGACATTCACGCTAATGGACAGACGGCCCTCGTTAAGCTCGACATCGATATCGTCCTTGGCGACGCCGGTCAGATAAGCCTTGACCTCATAGCCATCGCCCTTATCCTCAACGTCAACGGGGAACGCCTTAGAGGCAATCGAGCTGTTCGCTAGGTCGCTCATATCATCAAACAGATCGAACAGCGAGCTTGCAGAGGGACGAACGCCAAAAACCGAACGATAAGGAACCATGCTTGCCATGTTTACCACTCCTTTATAGGACTGCCGAGTCATCTTCCAGGTGACTGGGACTTCTTTTGACGCTCTTATATATGCCCACCCAGTGCTCATATATACATCGACTATAAAGTTTTTTGAGTCCAGTACTATAAGCATATCTAAGTGCGTATGACTTAGGTTTTAGGAAGGTTAAGGTTCTTTGAACCAGAGCTTAAATACCGAGTATGTCCCCAGCTACAAATAACAAGGGGCTTACAATGAGCGCGTACACGTTGTTGGTAACGAGCTAAAGGGCATCATGGACGACCAAAACCAGAACAAAATGTTTATGCCGACGCAGGGGGAAGATACTTCCACGCAGCCGCCACGGTTCCATCGCCCCCACATCTCGCAAGAGCCCATTAATGATCCGGAGCCCGAGTATGTGACGAGAAATCGATATCAAACACTCGAGGATGCCCAAACAGGGCGTAAACATATGGGCGTCGCCTCGGGAGACCCTGTATATCTGAAAGACGCACCATTATCTAAAAACAGCGCAGCTAGTGATGAGCCGATGAAAGCATCCGCCACTCATCAACAAAGAGGTCCTCGACCAAAGCAAACCTTGACGCATTCGGCTCGCTATCTCGAAACGCCAAAACAGGGAAAATCAATCTTCGTTTCATCAAGTAAACGACGCAAGCAGCATCGACTGACAATCCTGCTTTTGATCATTGTGGCCATAGCAGTTGCCCTTGTTATTCGATTTATCTTCTTTAAATAAAGGCTCAATACCAAAAACGATAAGATCGTCTGGTGTAATAGAGTCATTTACGCCCCATAAACGCAAAAAGGGGGAGGCCGCGAGGCCTCCCCCTTCTCAGTTCAAGCGTACGGCTCGGTGCCGTCCACCGGTCAGCGGCGCCCTGGCCTCCCACGGGCTGACCCCGCAGTACTCTCGGCGCGATGGGGCTTAGCTTCCGGGTTCG
>DBFOIV010000117.1:0-4123 GCA_048489175.1 Collinsella sp.
TCGCGTTGCTGCAACTCTACCGCATTTGGCAACTTGTATATAACGTATATGCCATATTGCACTTTCGTTACACAGATAGAAGTCTTATGGCAAGTAACGCATTAGGATTATAGTTTTCGATCGAGTACTCAACGATAAGGATCGTTTCATGATTTTAGACACCACGGCACCCGCAGAGGAGCTTCAAGACAAGCTATCGGCGCTCGAACAGCTGCTTTTGGCATACGGGCGCGTGGCTATCGGGTTTTCCGGCGGCGTTGACAGCAGCTTTTTGGCCGCCGTATGCGCCCGCATCATGCCTACCAATACCCTCCTCGTCCATCTCACCACGCCGCTCATCGGCACGCCCGAGCAGGCTTCGTTTGAGCGGTCCGTTGATGGACAAGCCAATGAAGGGGCACATTTTAAGCTCCCCGTGCTCAATCTTTCGGTGGATCAGCTGCAGCTCCCCCAAGTAGCCTGCAACGATGCTAATCGCTGCTACCACTGCAAGCACGCCGGCTTTACCGCCATCGTCAACCACGCCAAGTCGCTCGGCTTTCCCACCGTCATCGATGGCAGCAATGCAAGCGATCGCGGTGACTACCGCCCCGGCATGCGCGCGGCAGAAGAGCTCGGCGTACGCTCACCCCTTATGGAGGTCGGCTTTACCAAGGACGAAGAGCGCGAGCTGCTGCGCGCATGGGGCTATCCCGTTTGGAACCTACCGGCGGGAGCATGTCTTGCCACCCGCGTCCCCACGGGCGAGGAGCTTACGCGCGAGAAAGTCGATTTAATCCGCGCCTGCGAGGATTACCTGCACGATCTTGATCTGGCACAGGTACGCGCGCGCTTGGTCGGCGGCTGCATGCATATCGAGGCCGCACCCGCAGATGTCGCCAAGATTGCCACCCTCGGCGGTGCCGCCGTCGACGACAAGGGCAAGACCCTGCTGCCCGCCGCCATCGAGTCCGCGCTGCGCGAGCTGGGCTGCGACCATATCTCCCCCGAGGTCACCCCCTACATTCACGGCAACATGAACCTTTAGGTTACGCCGTTTTACAAACGGCGTAACTGCTCGGCGCTGCGCGGGCTCCGGACACGGCAATCTGACGTTCAACTTCACGGGCGCGACCAAAAGGTCAGCGCCCGCTTGTTTCACGTCACCTTACCGCACCCGGAGACCGCTCGCTCGCATATGCTCAACCTGCACTGCGTTAACTGACCCGCCAATAAGGGACAGGTTTATTTTGGCGGGTTTTATCTGGGGAAACGCCGAATGGCCCCACATTCACAACCGCCGCAGCTCCATATGAGGCAAATGAATCCGTAGCGTTTGTCCCAAATCTTGAGTATTTGTTCGGTGGAGCGGCCCCTGTCGGCTCCTGCTAGACTGGTAGATTCCCAACCGTCCATCCAGGAGCCTCAATGTCGCGCAAGTCCACCTACAAGCAAGTACTTTCCATCGGCACCGCCGTGGTGCTGGGGTTTGCGCTGTTTACGGGATCGCTCGACGGAGCGCCCAAGCTGCTGTCGCCGCAAAGCGATGAGCAGGCGGCGGCTCTGGCCGAAAAACAAAACGAGAGTCCCAGCCGCACCGACGACGAGGCGGGCCTGGTCGCTCGGCTCGAATCGGGAACGGCGAGCTCCCCGGACCCTCAAAACGGCCAGGACCCTGACGATGGTTCCGATTCCGCCGCAACCGACACCGATGACGACGTTTCCGCGGACAGTGCCGCCATCCCCATCGACGAGGTCGAAAATCCCGACCTCAACCGCGCCCGCGGTGTTTATCTCAGCAGCATTCCCGACTACGCCGGCAACCCCTACGTTGCCCTGCGCGCCGACAGCACGCACCCGCTCGGCACACCATCATTCACGCTCGATGAATACGAGCGCGCTACAGAAGAGGGTTGCTTTAAGAAGTTCTCCAAGCTTGACAGCCTGGGCCGCACCCGCAAAGCGCTCGCCTGCGTGGGCCCCGAATCACTCGGTCAAGGCGAGCGCGGCGATATCTCGCGTATCCATCCCGCTGGATGGCGCCAGCAGCGCTACGACTTTATTCCGGGCCAGAGCCTCTACAACCGCTGCCATCTCATCGCCTGGTCGCTCTGCGGCGAAAACGCCAACCGCAAGAATCTCCTCACCGGCACGCGTTATCTCAACGAGACAGGCATGCTGCCGTTTGAGGAGCAGATTCTCGGCTACATCCGCGAGACGGGCAACCACGTGCTCTATCGCGTCACACCCATGTATAACGAAGAGGAACTTGTCTGCCGCGGCGTGCGCCTTGAGGCGCAATCGGTCGAGGACCACGGCAAGACCCTCTGCTTCCACGTGTACTGCTACAACCTGCAGCCGCACGTGCAGATCGACTACGCCACCGGCCGCAACCAGGCATCCGGAGACTAGTGCCGACCGCACCGCCCGTAACCCAAAAATGATTCGTTTTCCTCCGTCCCCATGGGATCAAAAAAGGCCGCCCTGGATTACCCAGGGCGGCCTTTTCGTCAGCGTCCACATTGCAGGCAACGCCACACGCTACTTGGCGCGGCCCTCCTCATGGCGCTCGACCAGCTTGGCCTGAACGTCATAAGGCACCTGCTCATAGCCTGCGGGCTTCATGGTAAAGTCACCCGTGCCGCGCGTGATAGAGCGCAGGCGCGTCGAATAATCCGTCAGCTCTGCCAGCGGCGCCTGGGCAATGACCACGGTGTCGCCGCGCTCATCGGTCTCCATACCCGTCACGCGACCGCGCGAGGCCGAGATGTCGCCCATCACGGCGCCGGCGTAGCTCTCGGGAATAGTCACCGTGATTTCCTCGATGGGCTCCAGCACCACCGGGTCGGCATCGGCACATGCCTTGCGCAGGCCGATGCGAGCCGCCGCGCGGAACGCCATCTCGTTGGAGTCGACGCTGTGATACGAGCCGTCGTACACAGCCACGCGAATGCCCGTGAGCGGATAGCCGGCAATAATACCGTCCTTCATGGTCTCCTGGACGCCCTTGTCCACGGCGGGGATGAGCGAGCGCGGGATGCGACCACCCACGACCTCGTCAACAAACTCATAGCCGTCGCTCGTACCGTCGGGCCCAATGAGCGGCTCAACGCGCAGCCAGCAGTCGCCATACTGACCGGCACCGCCAGTCTGCTTCTTGTGGCGGCCCTGGGCACTCGCCGTGCGGCGAATGGTCTCGCGATACGGGATGCGAATCGGCACGCTTTTGGCCACGACCTTGGTGCGATCCTCAAGGCGATTGAGCAACACCGAAACCTGCGCCTCACCCACGGCGGAGATGATGGTCTGGCCGGTCTCCTCGTCGCGGTCGATGCTCATAGTCGGATCGGCCTTACAGGCCTTCTCGATAAACGTGTAGAGCTTCTCTTCGTCCCCGCGATTCTCGGACTCGATGGCGATGCGGTACTGAGAGTTGGGGAACTTAAACGCCGCAGCCTCGACCTTACCGGTAATGGAGAGCGTATCGCCCGTCTCGGCCGCCAGCTTGGGCGCCACGATGATGTCGCCGGCATAGGCGTGACCGACCTCGGTCATGTCGCGGCCGCACATCACATACAGGTGAGCCAGACGATCGCTCTTGCGGGTACGCGCGTTGATCAGCTCAAGACCCGGCTCAAGCGTACCCGTCAGCACCTTGATAAAGCTGATGCGACCCTGCTGCGGATCGGCCAGCGTCTTAAACACAAACGCCACCGGACGGTCATCGTCGCTCGAAATCTTGAGCGAATCACCGTCGATGAGCGGCATCTCGCCGTAGTCCGTCGGCGCCGGGAAGTATGTGGCGATGTCGTCCATCAGCGAGTTGACGCCCTGCTCCTTAATGCAATCGCCCGCAAAGACCGGCACAAAGATGCGCTCGGCGATCGCCTTCGACAGCAGGCCTTCAAGCTCCTCCTGCGTCAGCGTCTCCTCGCCTTCCAGGTACTTCATCATCAGCTCATCGTCAGCCTCGGCCACCAGCTCGCACAGATGGTCATGGGCTTCCTCGGCCTGGGCACGATACTCCTCGGGAATCTCCGACTCAACGGCTTCGGTGCCGTTGCAATGGCGCGCCTTCATGCGCACCAGGTCGATGATGCCGTCAAAGTCCTCGCCCTCGCCCCAGGGAAGGGTCACGGCGCCC
>DBFOIV010000118.1:0-3869 GCA_048489175.1 Collinsella sp.
GTGGGAGCTATAGGATTCGAACCTATGTAGGCAGAGCCAACGGGTTTACAGCCCGTCCCCATTAACCACTCGGGCAAACTCCCAATCGTTCAAGTATCCGCAGGTCCTTTGGTCTTTTGGACCGCCGCCCCCGCGAACGAAAAAGATAATACGATGCAACCTTGGGGGCTGTCAACGAAAACCTCTAGATACACGGCCCCGGGCATATCTACATACCTTTGACCTGCGGTTTTGCTGAGTTTGGATATGAAGGACGGTGGTTTTGGATACAGAGATGACGTTTCCCAAGGTAACACTTTGGTGTAGTGGAGTACACCTTCAGGATCGAACTTCGATAACGGCTTATTTGCACCTATATATAGGTCGAGATCGGGCTTCCGTGGCAGATTCGAGCGTGGATTTTCTCCCGTTTGAAATCGAGCGTGGATAATCTCCCACTTTGCCGTACCATCGAATCCAAAGTGGCAGATTATCCACGCTCATTCACTAGGCGGAAGATTTTCCACGCTCGTGTGTCCGATAATCCACGCTCGATGACGATGACCAACCTCGCCCCGGCCTATGTCTCGACCTGTAACAGTAAGAGGGTTATTCCTCCCCTATCTGTTACAGATCGAGATGTTTCGCAGAGACCCCCGCTTACGTCTCATTCTGTAACAGTAAGAACGGTTTTCAGCCTCTTCGTGTTACGGATCGAGACAAACCTGAAGCTTGGTTGGCGCCAAACACGCTGACTTATCGACATAAATAGAAACGGGCCCTGTCCCATAAGGGAACAGAGCCCGAAACTCTCATGGAGCCAGTGACAGGAATCGAACCTGCAACCCACTGATTACAAATCAGTTGCGCTACCGTTGCGCCACACTGGCACACTTGGCGCTTTCACGCGAAGCCAGTTAAGAATAAAGGAATTGCGGACGGGGCGCAACAGGCCGCACGGCGTTATACAAATATGCAAAATCCAGCAACAACGCGTACCAGGCCCGTTCATTTCTGTCAGTGCGCCCTCAATCTTAAAACCATTCGCCAGAACGAATAGTTTTAATTACAATTGCTATATATAAAACTATTCGTTCTGGCGAAGGGTTTCGCGATGCTTACTACCAAAGAAGCCGCCGAGCTGCTCGGCATCACTCCGCGCAGGGTGCAGGAGCTCATAAAAAACGGAGCACTTGAGGCCCGCAAGGCTTCTGGTGTATGGCTCATCGACAAAGACAGCGTCGACACGCGACTCCGCTCTGTGACCAAAACGGGGGGACGTCCCCGCCGCGGCCACGGTAAGAGCGAGATCGCGTTCACCCTCATGAACCGCACGTACGAAGTCGCTCAGCTGGTCTACAGCACATCGCGAAAAGACTTTACCCACATCGGTGCCGACATCGATTACGCCCACGCCCCTATTGGAGTATTTGGCCCTAATAGCCCCATATCGCTAGACTCCTTCCGCATCTGGTGGCGCGGCCGCGGTATCCCGCTCGCACGCATTGGGCTAGCCTCCCTGCTTGCAGAAGCCGCAGTCGATGTTCCCGATGAACTCGTCCAGCGAAATCTCGGCCTCTCCTTATCCGACCAGTATTGGATTAGGCCCCAAGGTTCCGGTCTCACCTGGGAGGATATCAACTTCTTCAATAACGCCTTTGATGACGTCTCGCTGTCCATTGCACCCTTTGCCCCAGAGGGAAAAGCGGCTGCCGCAAAGCCCGATAACACCTCGGACGGCAATCTTCAAAAGTACTGGACGTGCGAGGGCGAACGTCGAATTCTGCATAAGGCAGGAGCGCACCTGGACCAGGAACCTTATAACGAGCTGGTGGCGACCGCGCTCCACCGTCGCATCCTAAACGCCTGCGATTATGTGCCTTACTCGCTCGAGGGCACGGGCACTTCCGCCCTGAGCACATGCGATGTCTTCTTAACTGATGAAGAAGAGTATGTCCCTGCGTTCTATGTAAACCAGCACGCAAACGCAGATGAACGGCTAACCGACTACGAGCGATATGTAGCAAACTGCGAGGAGCTCGGGGTGACAGGCGTCAAGGATGCCCTTGACCGCATGATCGTATGTGACGACATCATTGCCAACTACGATCGTCATTGGCGCAACTTCGGCCTCGTGCGAAACGTAAACACGCAAGCTTGCAGACCTGCCCCCATCTTCGATTCGGGCTCATCGCTCTGGTGCAACATATCACTAGAGGAGCTTAGGGCGGGAGAGCACAGTTTTACCAGCGCACAATTTCATTCAAGCCCCGCCAAACAAATGTTGCTCGTCGAGGACATGGGCTGGTTTGACGGCGACAAACTCGAAGGCTTCGTTGACGAGGCAATCGAGATTCTTTCCAGAAACGACGCGCTCACGGCAAGGCTGCCATATCTAAAAAAGGCGCTAACGTGGCGCCTCGAAAGAATGATCGACATCGCTGAATGGAGTTAGCGAGGCAGCATTGCCCCGCCAACTTCCCTACCTCCCGCGCAGGGCCTTGAGCTTGGCCAGGGCATCGGAGCTCAGGCGACTGCCCAGAGTCATCTTGATCTGCGGAGCTTCCTCTGCCTCGTGAACGTCGTTATCGATCTGTTTGATCTCGTCCACCAGCATACGGCTCGAGATGCGCGTGACACCCTTGCCCATGACGACGGCCTGGATCGTGCCGTCGCTCGATACCACGGAGCATGCGCGGCCTTCCTCGCGCGCCTCGATGCAGAGCTTTTGCACCACGGTATCGGCTGAAACACCCGTCGGCGAGAACTCGATGCGCACGCCGCGGGCCGGCAGGTTGGGACGTTCACTGGAGATATTGCCCGCGCCGTCAAACACGATCACGGCCTCGTAACGGCCCTGGGCAAAGGCAGCAACGTCGTTAATGAGGGCGGTGCGCGCCATATCGTGAACGTCGCTGGAATACGGATCGTCGGAATGGTCGTACACGAGCTTTTCGTAGCGCGGCGTGCAGTGGATCACGTTGTAACCGTCGACCACCAGCAGCTCGGGCTTGTTGGAGTGCACCGTCGAGACTGGGTCGGCGATAGCCTGCGCAAACGCATTGCCGCCCACGCCGTAGGTCGCGGCCGAAACAATCGGCTTGGCCGAGCCCTCGCCAAAGCGCTTGGCCTTGGACTTGGCACGGTTCTTTTTGGACATGCGCTACTCCTCCCCCATGAGCTCGCCGGCGTTGCGGCGCAGCCACTCAAAGCAGAGGGCCGTAGTCGCCTGGGCAACATTGAGGCTCTCGGTCATGCCGCGCTGGGGAAGCTTGGTCAAAAAGTCGCATTTCTCGAGCACCAGACGCGAGATGCCGTCGCCCTCGGAACCCATGACGAGTGCCACGCGGCCCTCGAAGGGGGCATCCCAGCAGCTGCCCTCGGCGTGCTCAGAGGCACCGCCCACCCAAAAACCGGCGGCTTTGAGGTCATCGAGCGCACGAGCGATATTGGGGACCTGCGCGATGGGCAGATGCATAACGGCGCCGGCAGAAGTCTTGTAGCTACCCACCGTTACGCCGGCGGCTCGTTTGTTGGCGATGATGACGCCCGCTGCGCCCACAACCTCGGCAGAGCGCACGATGGCGCCAAAGTTACCGTCGTCGGTCACATGGTCGAGCACAACGACAAGCGCCGGACCGTCGCCCGCGCGGTCGAGGATGTCGGCGACATCGGCATAGGGGAAGTTGCCAACCTCGAGTGCGATGCCCTGATGAGCGCCATGGCTCGACAGTGCGTCGAGCTGCGCACGCGGCACATACTTAATGCGGACGCCCGCGGCGTTGAGGTCGTCGACCAGGCGCGACAAGGCGGCATCGCGCTCTCCACCCTCGACAATGAGCGCGCACTTGATGGGAAAACCAGTGCGTAGCGCCTCGGCGGCAGCACGA
>DBFOIV010000119.1:0-10068 GCA_048489175.1 Collinsella sp.
CGTGGAAAGGTTACAGTAATCTAATACTGAACTTAATTTGCCGTAACAGAGGAACGTCCATGACCGAAGATATCCCCCTTGAAATCACTTCGAGCGACATGGCCAATCTGCCCATATTCATCGCCGTCCTTATCGTGGCCATCGTCGTGGTGCGCGTATATTTTTCAATCAAACACAATGAAAAGCCGCTCATTGCCCGCGTCTTTTGGTGCGCGACGCTCCTCATCCCGCTCGGCATGGTAGCTGCATGGATTACGAATCAATTGCTCGTAAATGAGGACAATTCCCTATGGGTCCTTTCTTATTCGGCGCTCGGTGCTACCGCCGTCATACTTCTTGTCGAGCCCTTGGTTTCGGGACTTATCGACCAAACCGATCTTGCGACGGGAACGGTTGCCTGTATTTGCCGTGACATCCTTGTCATCGCCGCTGTTTCAGCGCTCTCGTTCGTTTCACTCGAAATTGCCTGTAACGAAACGTTCTATCGCATTCCCGCCAACTCATTCGGGTTTTCCGTCGGGCTGCTCGCGACGGTTCTGCTCTCCCTTTATTTGCTGGGACAGCGTCATGGAGGCGTCATGGCCCTCGTGCCCGTCGCCTGTTGCATCCTTGGCATTGCCGAGCACTTCGTCATAACGTTTAAAGGCGAGGCCATCCTGCCAAGCGATATCTTGGCCCTTGGCACCGCAATGGAAGTGAGCGAGGGATACGAGTTTACCTTTACCGCCGGAATCGTAACCTCTCTAGCCCTGCTGGAGATTTCCCTGGGGCTTCTTTCGCTTATCCGACCGAGAAAGCTCCGTACGCCCACCCATGTCTTCCCCGCAATCGCCGCTAACCTCTGCGCTTTTCTGCTAGTGACCGTTGTGGGGCTCTCGGGCTTTTCCAGCATCGACTTGGAGCAGGCGCTGAATTTTGGATTTGACCGTTGGCAGCCCATCACCACGTATGCGTCTCAGGGTTTTATCACTTCGTTCACCGAAATGGTCAACGAGTTGCCCATTGAGAAGCCCGAAGACTATACGCCCGATGAGGCGCGGAGCATCGAGCAGGAGCTCGCCGCCACCTACGACAGCACGTATGGCTCGAGCGAGCAGCGCGCGGCGGCCGTTGCCCAGTTCAATGAAATCAAGCCGACGATTGTTGCCGTCATGAATGAGAGTTTTAGCGACCTTTCGTGCTTTGAGCAGCTCCAGGCGGCCGGGTACACCGGCCCCGCATTCTACAACTCGCTTCCCGACACACTTGTTCGCGGCACCATGCTCGCTTCGGTCACCGGTGGCGGAACGGCAAACTCCGAATTCGAATTTTTGACCGGAGCGACAACGGCCTTTGTCGGATTAGGCAAGATCCCCTATCAGCTGTATCAGATGAATGGCGTCAACAGCCTGGCAAAGGACCTTAAAGAGCTTGGGTATACCGCCACCGCTATGCACCCGCAAAACCCCGTCAACTACCATCGAGATAAAATCTATCAGCAGCTGGGCTTTGGAGACTTTCTTTCAATCGGCGATTTCGAAGGTGCGCCCTGTTACCATGCCGGCGTATGCGACTACGCCACCTACGACAAGATACTCGACCTGCTTAGAACCAACGAAGCGCCGCAGTTCATCTTTGACGTCACGATGCAAAATCACGGCGGCTACGACTATGGCACCGTTCCCGCCGAGGAGCTGACAAACTATTGGGTCGAGGGAGCCAGCGAGGGTGCCAATAGCGCGCTCAACACCTATCTTACCTGCATCAACGCATCCGACCGGGACCTCGAGTACTTTATCAACGAGCTCCGCAATATCGGCAGACCGGTTGTCCTTGTCTTTTTTGGCGACCATCAGCCGAGCGCCGCAACGACTCTCAACGACGAGCTGTACCCTCAGGAAGATACGGCAAGCCACGCTTTCCGTATCTATCAGTCGACATATTTTGTCTGGGCTAACTATGAAATCGCCGGCAATACCGAGCTCAACGTCTACGACACCGTCGGGGCAAACGAGATTGCAGCCATTACCCTTAATAAGATCGGCGCCCCGCTCACCGACTATCAAAAGGCTCTGCTTGCAACAAGGTCAGATGTGCCCACCATCAATGTCGCCGGCTACCTTGGTGCCGACGGGCTGCGCTACGACTTGGAATCTGAAGACAGCCCATACGCCTCGACGATCGACAAGCTGCAGCGCATGCAATACCTCGAGTTCGCTAGCAAAGTTCAGTAAGCCCGCCCATTCGCTTGGACCCATCGTATTGCAAGCACGCTCGGCCCAAATGCATCGCAAATGACTCCCGCTCGCAAACGAGGGTACAATGACGCTCGTGTCACGTCACGGGGCTCCGGCCCCAACATATACAAAGGAGTCATACATGGGTTGCGAGCACGCACAGGCCGCCGGCGGACAAACGTCGCCGTCGCAATTTGAGGAGAACACGCTGTCCGAGGTCAAACGCGTCATCGCCGTGCTTTCCGGCAAGGGCGGTGTCGGCAAGTCGTTTGTCACCGGTGCCATCGCTACCGAGCTTGCCCGTCACGGCCACAAGGTCGGCGTCCTCGATGCCGACATCACCGGTCCCTCTATCCCCAAGATGTTCGGTATGAGCGGACGCCACGTCCATGCCCTTGGCAACCTTATGCTGCCCGAAATCTCCGAGCACGGCGTCAAGGTCATGAGCTCCAACCTGCTGCTCCAAAACGAGACCGACCCCGTCCTTTGGCGCGGTCCGGTCATCGCAGGCGCCATTAGGCAGTTCTGGAGCGAGACCTCGTGGGGCCCCATCGACTACCTGTTGGTCGACATGCCTCCGGGAACAGGCGACGTCGCTCTCACCGTCTTCCAGTCACTGCCCGTCGACGGCATCGTCATCGTCACGAGCCCGCAGGATCTGGTCTCGATGATCGTCGCCAAGGCGGTCAACATGGCCGAGAAGATGAACGTCCCCATTCTGGGCATCGTCGAAAACATGAGCTATATTGAGTGCCCCGACTGCGGCAAGAAGATCGAGGTCTTTGGCAAGAGCAAGCTCCCCGAGGTCGCAGAGCGCTATAACCTCGACATCTTGGGCACGCTTCCCATCAATCCGTCACTCGCCGAGGCCTGCGATAAGGGCGAGGTCGAGACCGCGCTGCCCGATGGCATGTTGCCCAAGGCAGTCTCTGCCGTCGAGGCCATTACCCCGCACGAGACCGACGAGGCCTAAGTGAACACGAGCGCCTTCTATGACGTCCTGGTAATCGGCGGCGGGGCTTCAGGCCTCGCCGCCGCCATTACGGCCGCACGTGCTGGCAAAAGCGTCTGCATCGTTGAGCGCGATGTCGCCTGCGGCCTAAAGCTCCTTGCGACCGGTAACGGCCGCTGCAACCTCTCCAACGAATCGATTGATCCTCAGCGGTATAACCACCCCGCATTCGTCGAATCCGTCATGGGCCCCCAGCCCGAACAAGAGCTTATGGGTTTCTTCTCCTCGCTGGGCATCATGACAACCTCCGAGGAAGGCCGGCTGTACCCGCGCTCCCTTCGCGCCGAATCGGTGCGCGACGCGCTTCTCAACGTTTGCAACCGCCTAGGTATCACCTTAATCTGCGGAGCCAACGTTGCCTCGGCGCACAAAGTTTCCGAAGGCTGGGCACTCCAAATAGACCGTCCAGCGCGGGCGCTCAAGGCAAAAAAGCACGACGACCGAAAATCGGAGCTCCGCTCGCTTCGGAAAACGCTCGCCGATGTCCCTCGCAAGAACGAGGCCCTGCAGGCACATGCCGTAATTATCGCCACGGGCGGCAACCCCACCGGTATCGCCGATACGTTTAGCCTCCCCCTCACTTCGCTGCGCCCCATCCTCTGCCCCGTATCGGCAACGGTCGTTGGCGATCGGGCGGCACTCAAGACGTTGGATGGTCTGCGCGTCCGCGCCCGCTTGACGCTCACCCGTAACCATAGTGAGCTCTGGCACGAAGACGGTGAAGTACTGTTTCGAGCCTTCGGCATCTCGGGCGTCGCTGTCTTCAACCTCTCCCGTCGTATCCAGCGCGGCGATACGATCCTGCTCGACGTTTTCCCCGACCTCTCCAAAGACGAGCTGCTCGATATGCTCAACCGGCGCGTTGAGCTGCTCGGCGGCTTTTCGCCCCGCGATCCCCGTTGGCTCGACGGCATGCTCGCCCCGCAACTCTCCCGCGTCGTCTGTACAGCGTTCGAGCAGTGCCATCCAGGCTCCAACGATGTCATCCACCTGGTCTCGATCCTCAAGCACTTTAAGTTGCTCGTCGAGGGAACAGCCGAGGAGCGCTCGGCGCAGGTCACGCGTGGTGGCGTATCTGTCGAGAGCATCTCAACACCCAGTCTACGCGCGCGCAGCGTTGTCGACGCCCCGCTTTACGTCTGCGGCGAAGCGCTCGACATCGACGCCGATTGCGGAGGCTTTAACCTTGCGTGGGCCTGGCTCTCGGGCATTCGCGCTGCAAGCAGCCTGTAGCCGCGCAGTCTATAATCAAAAACGCATTCGGGCCGTCTGGGATACCGGACGGCCTCTTTCTTGCCTCTAAGGAGACCTCGATGATCGAAATCACCCAAGTCAACGCGTCGCTCGATGAAGCCGGCGATGAAAATACCTGCCTCATTGTTGGCAAGCGAGTCGCCAAGCGCATCCTACGTTGCAAGGACTCCGAGATCAAGTCCATCGAACTCCACCGCAAGTCAATCGACGCTCGCAAAAAACGAGACGTCCATTTTATCCTGAGCTTTCGTGTTGAGCTGACTAGTCCCCACCTCGAGCGAGAAGCGGTCGACAGCGTTGCCGAGCGTGACCGCTCGCGCGTACGCGCGATAGAAGACGATGAGCCTTCATTCCCCTCCCCCGTCTCCGACGCACCTCAAGAACGCCCTGTCGTTGTCGGCGCCGGATGCGCCGGCCTTTTCGCTGCGCTCACGCTTGCCAAAGCAGGTCTTAAGCCCTTGCTTATCGAGCGCGGCGACCCGGCATTTCGCCGCTCGCAGACGATCGACCTCTTTCTAAAGGAGCGCATCCTCGACCCCGAGAGCAATATTCAGTTTGGTCTGGGCGGCGCGGGGACCTTCTCGGACGGCAAGCTCAATACGGGAACAAAAAATCCCGCCCATCGCCTTATCCTCGAAACCTTCATCGAGGCGGGTGCGCCCCGCGATATTCTGTGGGATGCCAAGCCGCACATTGGCTCCGACATCCTTCCCAAGGTTGTCACCGCTATATCCCAGCGCATCGAGCAGCTCGGAGGTGTCGTCCGTTATCGAACGAAGCTCGTCGACATTCGCATCGACGCGTCTGGCGCCATCACCGGTATTGATGTCCAATCGTCCCAAGACGCCGCTTACGAGCCAATCGAGACAAAGCACCTCATCCTCGCCTGCGGGCATTCTGCTCGCGATATTTTTGAGCTCCTTAAGGACCACAACGTGGCCCTCGCACAAAAGACCTTTGCCATGGGCGTTCGCATCGAGCATCCGCAACGCGACATCGACAGAGCCCAATATGGAGCCTCGGCGGGACATCCAGCGCTCGGGGCGGCCCCCTACAAACTTGTTGCCCATCTTCCCAACGGCCGCAGCGTGTTCTCGTTTTGCATGTGCCCCGGCGGACAGGTTGTTGCCGCCTCTTCAGAACCGTGCCATCTGTGCGTCAACGGGGCTAGTCTCAATGCCCGCGACGGACGCAACGCAAATGCCGCCCTGCTCGTTAACGTCACGCCTGAGGACCTTCCCAACGATGACCCGCTCGCCGGCATCGAGCTCCAGCGTGCCTGCGAGGCGGCCGCCTATCGCCTGGGCGGTTCCAACTGGAACGCACCGGCACAACTCGTCGGAGATTTCCTCGCAGGACGCGCCAGCAAGGCGCCCGGAAAGGTAAAGCCCACCTATCCGCTCGGTGTGACCTGGACGGCAATTGACGAAGCCCTACCGCAGCATATCGTCGAGTCGCTCCGCCTGGGACTTCCCCTACTCGGAAAAAAGCTACGAGGCTACGACCGTCCCGATGCCGTTCTTACCGGCGTGGAGACTCGTTCGAGCTCACCTGTCACTGTCACCCGAGACCGAACGTGCCATGCCGTGTCGACCCCGGGCCTCTACCCTTGTGGCGAGGGAGCTGGATATGCCGGCGGCATCATGAGCGCGGCCACCGACGGCATCCGTTGTGCCGAAGCCCTGATCGCGGACCTCTAACGCACGAATTTCTGCGCGCAAAAGACAAAGGCCCCGAGCTCCACAGGGAACTCGGGGCCTGTTCGCTATTTCTTAAACCGTGTACCCTGGCGTTTTCTGCCCGATGCGAACGTGGAACCCTTGCGGGCCTGCAAACGTAAGCGCTCGATCGTCTCGTCCTCAGACGCGCCCTCGAGCATCGCCCGAATCTGAACGACGGCATCGCGCAGGCGCGCCGCCTCCTCAAAGTCCATGGCGGCAGAAGCGTTGCGCATATCCTCTTCCATGGTTTCGACGATCCGCACAAGCTCGTCATGCGGCAGTTCTTCCAACTGCTCCGCAAGTGTCTGCTCGGGCGCCACCGTTTCCGGCACGCCGCCCTCGCCCGACTCATCGGGCGTATAGAATGCGCCATGACCAAGAGAGTCGCCCTTCGAGCGCCCCTTGGAACCCACAGTTTTTTCGGCCTCGGCAATAAAACTTGAGATGTCGTTGATGGCCTTGCGCACTGTCTTGGGCACAATGCCATGCTCTTCGTTATATGCCATCTGAATCTCGCGACGGCGCTGCGTCTCCTCGATGGCCTCTTTCATCGAATCGGTCACAACGTCCGCATACATGATGACTTCGCCATCGGCGTTACGGGCCGCGCGGCCAATCGTCTGAATCAGCGAACGGCGGTTGCGCAAGAAGCCTTCCTTATCGGCATCGAGAATTGCCACCAGTGAGACCTCGGGAAGATCCAAGCCCTCGCGAAGCAGGTTGATGCCAACGAGAACATCGATCTTGCCCTCGCGCAGCGTTCGCAGGATCTCGACACGGTCCATTGTCGCCGTATCAGAATGCATGTAATTGACCTTAATGCCCGCATCAAGCAGATGGTCGGTCAGGTCCTCGGCCATGCGCTTGGTCAACGTGGTCACCAGCACGCGCTCCTTGCGGGCAACGCGCTCGCGAATCTCGTCCTCAAGATCGTCAATCTGACCGCGAACCGGACGCACATCGATCTTGGGATCGAGCAGACCGGTCGGACGAATAATCTGCTCCACGTCGTTTTGGCTCACCCGCAGCTCGTAATCGCCCGGCGTGGCCGAAACATAGATAAACTGGGGTATCCTTGCCTCAAACTCATCGAAACGAAGCGGGCGGTTATCGAGCGCCGAGGGCAGGCGAAAACCGTGTTCCACCAGCGTCACCTTACGCGAGCGGTCACCTTCGTGCATGCCGCGAATCTGCGGCACCGTCACATGGCTCTCATCGATGATGCAGAGCATATCCTTGGGAAAGAAATCGATTAGGGTAAACGGCGGCTCACCCGGCTTGCGACCGTCCAGATGACGCGAGTAGTTCTCGATGCCGTTGCAAAAGCCCATCGTCTCGAGCATCTCAAGATCATAATCGGTGCGCTGCTGCAGACGCTGCGCCTCGAGCAACTTGTCGGTCGCCTTGAGCTCCGCCACGCGCTTCTCGCACTCTTCGCTGATCGATTTCAGAGCCGCCTTGACCTTCGGCTTCTCGGTCACGTAGTGCGATGCCGGCCATACGGGGATGGCCTCGTACTCACGCAGCATTTCACCGGTGACCTCATCGATCTCGGCAATCAGCTCGACCTCGTCGCCAAAGAACTCAAACCGCAACGGATGCTCGGCATAAGGCGGATACACGTCGACAACATCGCCGCGCACGCGGAACGTGCCGCGTGCAAGGTCATAGTCATTGCGATCATATTGAATGTCGATAAGTGCATGGATAAAGTCATCGCGCTCGAGCGGCACCTTCTTGTCGACGTTTGGAGCCAGACCCGCATAGTCCTCAGGAGAGCCAATGCCATAGATACACGAGACCGATGCGACAACGATCACATCGCGTCGAGAGAGCAGCGATGCGGTCGCCTGATGTCGCAGCATCTCAACCTCTTCGTTAATCGAGGAGTCTTTCTCGATATATGTATCGCTTTGCGGCACATACGCCTCGGGCTGATAGTAGTCGTAGTACGAGACGAAGTAGACCACAGCGTTGTTGGGAAAGAACTCTTTGAGCTCGCTCGCAAGCTGAGCGGCGAGCGTTTTATTCGGAGCCATGACCAGCGTCGGCTTTCCCAGGGCCTCAATAGTCTTTGCCATCGTGAAGGTCTTGCCCGAACCAGTCACGCCCAACAAAACCTGATAGCGGTCTCCGTCCCTCACGCCCTGCACAAGCGACTCAATGGCCTTAGGCTGGGAACCGGCAGGCTCATAGGGAGACACGACCTTAAACGGCACGTCAGAGCCTTCAACGCCAAAGCGCTTAAGTTCACCACCAACGCGTTCTACTTCAAATTCCGCCATGGATACTCCTAACTCATATATCTGCAGTATACGCAGGCGGCAGGCATAGTCCTATACGAACCGATCGGGATAGAGGGTCTTGTAGCGAACCCAGGCATTATTGACACGAATCAGATACGCCTGCGTCTCGGGAAAGGTGATTGCATTATGAAGCGACGTACTCTGCTGCGCCCATCCGTCGACATTGCCCATGCCGGCGTTATAGGCGGCAATGGCACTGTCAGTCGACCCGTTAAAATACGCTAGAAGATACGAGAGATACGCACAGCCAAACTCGATATTCGTAGCCGGATCGTTAAGGTTGTCGGCCGAATACTCGCCACCGTCGACAAGGCCCTTGGCGATCATATCCTGGGCAGTCTCGGGCATCAGCTGCATCAATCCCTGAGCACCCTGATTCGACTCGGCCTCGGGATCCCAATTCGATTCAGACTTAATGACAGCGCACACCAGATACGGATCCAGATTATGCGAAATACTGGATTGCTTTACATACGCCTCGTAGTCAATCGGATACAGCGGCTTAAAGAAAGCGGCAGGAGCATACGAGTAAACGAATGAGATAAGGCCGAAGGCAAAAACGGCAGCCAGCGGTATAAGGCGATACCACGTAAGGAAACGTGTCTTAGGCATCGGCCTCCTCCTTATCCACTACATCCCCGAACCCATGGCGCGAAAGCCATGCGTCCAGTTGTTCAAAGAGCGAGTTATCGTCTGCCGCATTGTCAATCACAGTTGTAGCGAGATTGCACAGCGCAGACTCTTCGGGCTGGCAAGCAGAACGGGCATCGAAATCAGATGGCTCCATGCCACGTTGAATAGCGCGCTCGCGACGAACTGACAAAGGGGCGCTGATGACCAAAATTTCATCAGCCAAGCCAAATGCATCCTCAAAACCAGTCGGAGCAGAAACCTCGACCACTGCAAAGCGATAACGAGGAGATGAAACCGTACAACAAACCGGATCGAGAATCCTAAGCGAAAGCTGTTCAATGAGAACGGGATGCACAATGCCATTGAGCCGTGCGACCGAATCAGGAGAAGCAAAAGCTCGAGAAGCGAGGATGTTGCGGCGAATGCCGCCATCCTCATCCAAAATGTCCCAACCGAATTCATCCGCGAGAGCATTGACGATATCAGAGCCCGGAACATACAGCGATTTTGCAAGCTCATCCAGATCGATTAGCATAGCGCCACGAGATTCGAAATAGCGGCAGGCAGTCGACTTACCCGAAGCAATATTGCCCAAGACAAATACGGTAAACATCAAGCCCTCCCTAACGCCAATGCGAGTAATTATCGCTCAAATACACTAGAAGGACTCAAAATACAGCCAAACAGTAAGAGTGCATACGGGGGAACTAGGTCCCAAAGTACAACGTGTATACAACGCAAAAAAGGGGGGAGGCCGCGAGGCCTCCCCCTTCCAAGTTCAAGCGTACGGCTCGGTGCCGTCCACCGGTCAGCGGCGCCCTGGCCTCCCACGGGCTGACCCCGCAGTACTCTCGGCGCGATGGGGCTTAGCTTCCGGGTTCGGAACGGGACCGGGCGTGCCCCCCATGCTCTGGCCGCTGACCGGT
>DBFOIV010000120.1:0-5515 GCA_048489175.1 Collinsella sp.
CGCCGAGGGCTGCATTGCTTACGACGGCGAGCGTTATTACCGCCAGCTGGCTAAACCGGTAACGGACATGAAGGACACCATGGGGGCGGGCGACTCGTTCCTCACCTCGTTTTTGATGTGCTATCTCGATTCCGCCAAGCGCGGTGAGGATGGCGCCGAGGCCATCGAGCGCGCGCTCGACTTTGCTGCCGGGTTTGCCTCGACCGTGTGCGGCATGGAAGGTTCTTGGGGCCACGGAGCACCAATCGTCGAATAGCTTAAGAAAGCGTACGGCGGTCTGGCTATGAGGCCTTGGACAGCCGATGCAAAACAATAAGCGAAACGCGAAAAGGGGGCTCGCCATGTGGCGGGTCCCCTTTTGAACATTGGAGAAGACCATGGGTATTAAAGCGTGTGCGGCTGGTTTTTGCTGCGCGGACGTCTATCAAAACATCGGCGTGTTCTATCCGACTGGTAATGGCATTGACTGGGGTATCCATCTTGCACGAATGGGCGTTTCGGTATCCGCCGTGTCGGTTGTCGGCAAGGACGAGTACGGAGACAAGATGAGAGAGGCGCTGGCCGCTGAGGGGTTCGATATCTCACATCTGCGGGTGGAAGATGGCGACACCTCGGTGATGCTCATGGCATTGAAAGACGGCGTCGATCGTGTGCATCTCGAGGCAATCGATGGCGTAATGGAGACATATCGACCGAATGAAGACGACCGGGCGTTTATCCTAGAGCATGACATCATTCATACCGACCTGTTTGGCAATTGTTTGGACCTCCTGCCCGAATGGCATGATGCGGGCAAGACGGTGGTTATGGACTTCTCGGTGTTCAGCCAGGATCCCGAATATGCATGCGAGGCTCATTTTCCTTACGTAGACTATGCGTTCATGTCGTTTGAAGAGGACACTCCGGAGCTGCGGGACTGGGTACGCCACGTGCAGGAATTGGGACCGCGCGTTGCGGTTGCCACGCTTGGCGAGAAGGGGAGCATTGCCTATGACGGTGAGCGCTTCTATGAGTGCGGGATCGTACCGGCGGAGAAGGTCGTTAATACCGTGGGTGCCGGCGACTCGTATATTGCCGGGTTTACCAAGGGCGTGATCGATGGCCTTGATATTCCGGCGTGTATGAAGGCGGGCGCTGAGCTGTCGTCCCGAGTGATTGGTTCGTTTGAGCCGTACTAGGGTCAGATGCCTGGAAAGGAGTATGAAATGGTTATCGACATGTTGGTCCATCCTATGCTCTACGGCGAGATCTGTACGCCGGGTGATGAGCCTGATGGATTCGGTTTTTGGTCACGAGAATTTGGTATGGGGCATATGGGCCCCATGGATTGGGATGAGCTTCAAGTCGAGATGGATGTCTGTGACGTGCAGAAGAGCGTGCTCATGCCGCTCGATGTAACCACGGCATGCGGAGGGCACTTTGGCACCAATGACCAGATTGCCATGCTGGTTGCCGCGCATCCCGATCGTCTGTGGGGATTTGCGAGCGTAGACCCGCAGGTGAGCGGTGCCGCAGACGAACTGGAGCGCGCCTTTACCGAGTTGGGGGCAAAGGGGCTTTGCCTGCATCCTGCAAAGCAGGGTTTTGCCCCCGATGATGCTGTGGCCGAGCCGCTTTACGAGCTGTGCGAGCGCTATAACAAGCCGGTGGTTTTCCATGCCGGTATGTCTTGGGAGCCTGGCGCAGAGCTCTCGCGCAGTAACCCGCTTGCATTTGAGCACACAATCGCAACGCATCCAAATGTGCGCTTTAGTTTGACTCACTTTGGCTGGCCCTGGGTACGCGAGACCGTGGCGATGCTGCTCAAGTATCCCAACTGCTACACGGACACCTCTATCACTTACATCGATTCGCCCGAGGAGATGATGCAGCGTCTTTTCACGGTCGATATGGGGCCGCTGTGGTATGAGCGCGCGCTATCGCACCAAGTGATGTTCGCCAGCAATACGCCGCGCTTCCGTGCATTCAAACTCAAGCGGGCGCTCGATACCGTGCCCATGCGCGATGATGCGCGAGAAAGGCTTTACTGGGGTAATGCCCTGCGTTTTCTTGAAGGGGATGAGTAAACATGGTGACGCTCGAGACATTGAGCTATCTATCGACTGCTCCGGACCAGTTCATCGATATTACCGAAGACGTGCACGCTGCCATCGAACGCAGCTCGGTGACCAATGGCTTGGCAGCGATTATTTTGTCGCATACGACCTGTGGAATCGTGGTAAACGAGGGGCTGCCCTGCGTGGAGACGGATCTTATGGAGACGCTTGATCGCATCGCCCCACTCGATGCCCCCTATGCGCATGCACACTTCCTGCCGAGCTATGGAGCCACCGGCAACAACTCCTGTGGGCATATCAAGAGCATGATTTGTGGAAACAGTTGCTTCTTTCCCGTCCAAGATGGCCACATCGTGTGCGGAAGTGCCCAGAACATCTATCTTGCGGAGTTTGACGGTCCGCAGAAGCGAAAAGTGTACGTCGAGGTGCTGGGGGAGTAACGTCCCTGCAATAACTCTATGAAGGAGCACGTTATGTCGTTTCTAACCTCGATGTTCAAGACCGAAAAGCCGGTTATCGGAATGCTGCACCTGCATCCTCTGCCGGGCGATCCACTGTATTACCCGGGCGGAAGCGTGTCGCAGGTCGTGGAAGCCGCCAAGCGCGATCTCGAGGCGTTGCAGCAGGGCGGTGTCGATGGCATTTTGATTACCAATGAGCTCTCGATGCCCTATGAGCAGCACGTTTCTCCCTCAACCCTTGCATCGATGGGCTATGTAATCGGGGCTCTATCCCATGATCTGTCGACCCCTTGGGGAGCTGAGGCTATTTACGATGGTGATGCCACAATCGAGCTGTGCGCTGCCGTCGACGCGCAGTTCACACGCTGCAATTTTTGCGGTGCCTGGGCCGGTGATCTTGGGCTGATTAACCGAGATTTCGCTCACACCATGCGTCGCAAGGCGGCGCTGCGCTTGGACGACCTCAAGCTTTTTCACTTCATCACGAGCGAGGGGGAGGTTTATCTCAACGACCGCACGACTGCGGACATTGCCGATTCACTTCTCTTTAATTGCCTTCCGGATGCAATGGTCATCGGCGGTTCGGCTGCCGGTCGTGGCGCTTCGGGCGAGCTTGCCGATGAAGTCCGCGAGCGTGTTGGCGAAGTACCTGTGGTATGTGGCACCGGTTGTCGCGAAAATACCGTGGCTGACGTATTCGCTCACTACGATGGTGCGTTTGTCGGCACGTGCTTAAAGTGCGACGGAAAGCTGGATGCCCCGGTCGATGTTGAGCGGGTGGTTCGTTTTATGGCTGCCGCTCGTACGGCGCGAGGGGAGTAGGCGCTCATGGCGTTCTATCTGGGTATTGATATTGGGACAAGCGCCTCTAAAGGCGTTTTAATCGATGATCGATGCAACATCGTTTGCCAAGCCTCTTGTGGACACGAGACGGACAACCCGTGTGACGGATGGTACCAGCATGATGCGGAGGCAGTTTGGTGGGGCGATTTTTGCCGCTTGTCGCGCGAGTTGGTGGCGCGATCGGGGGTTAATGCGGCGCAGATTGGATGCGTGGGCCTTTCCGCATTGGGTTGCGACTGCGTGCCGGTTGATACCGAGTGCAACGCGCTGGCGCCCGCGATTTTGTATGGAGTCGATGCGCGGTCGAAGCCGCAGATTGACGAGCTCCTTTCCGAATATGGGTCAGATCGCGCACGCGAGCTTTTCGGGCACGATCCCTGTTCGTCAGATATTGCTCCCAAGATCTTGTGGTTTAAGGAGAATATGCCCGATGTGCACGAACGTGCCGCGAAGTTTCTGACGGCGTCATCGTTTTTGTGCGCAAAGTTGACGGGGCGTTTTACGGTGGACCGTTATTTGGCGGAGGATTTTCTTCCCCTATACGACCGCTACACCTGGAAGGTTGATGCTCGGGAATGTGCTCGTTTCTGCCGGCCTGACCAGATGGCGGAGGTAATGTCGGCTACCGATATTGCCGGGGTGATTACGCGGCGTGCGGCCGAGGCGACGGGGCTCGCGGCAGGGACACCTGTCTTAGTGGGAACGGGCGACTCTGGTGCCGAGGCCATTTCGACGGGTGTATTCCGTCCCGGCGATATGATGGTTCAGTTGGGGAGTACGGCGTATTTCATCTACCTAGCTGATCATATGGTCGATGATGCCCGCCTGTGGCCAGGGACGTTTATCATTCCCGGAACTTACGGGATCTGCGCGGGGACCAATACGGCGGGTGCGCTCACATCGTGGCTGCGCCAAGAGCTGTATCGCGACGCCGTAGAGGCCGAGGGCCACGGTGGCCCCGATGCATACTCGGTTATGGCACATGATGCCGCCGATGTGGCGCCGGGTGCCGATGGACTCCTGTGCCTGCCGTACTTTGCGGGGGAGCGTACTCCGCTCAACGATCCCGAGGCGCGTGGCGTCTTCTTTGGCCTGACCGGAAGGCATACGCGAGCCCATATGGTTCGCGCCGCCTTGGAAGGCGTCGCGTATACCGTTGCATCCCATGTCGACATTATCGAGCGAGAGCATGGACTGCCAATTGGGCGCATTATGCTTGTCGGAGGTGGAACCAAGAATCCAGTTTGGATGCAGGCTATCGCCGACGTATGCGGGCGCGAGGTCTCGGTTGCCAAGGTTACGATGGGCGCATGCTTCGGCGATGCCATCATGGCAGCTCTCGCAGGTGGCGCCTATGCATCATGGGATGAGCTCGCTCAAGTCCTTGGCGTTGCGCAAACAATCGTGCCCGATATGGCTGCCCACGGGTTGTATGCGTCGCGTCGTCATATCTTTGACGAATTGTATGCACGCAACCGTGATCTCATGCACGAATTGGTGTGATGCTGCCGAATTGTACTGCCTTCCAATAGGGGCTGCGTTGTGCGATTCGCATGCCCCTTGGCATTTTTTGCCCACAGGGTTTAGCTAAGGCCAAAAACAGAGTGCGCATTTGCTAAAACTGCCGACTCAATGTGTTTTGCGTCGCAGTTTTTGAGCGAGGCGATGCGTTCTGAGGTCCTTGTGAGCGATCTGATGAGCGACTGCGCGCTTGTTTCTGTGTTTGGCTCGGCCGGCGCATCGGTCTCGAGCAGTAGACGGTCGAGTGGAATCTGTCGTGCGTATTCGCGACCGCGTTTGGCGGCGAGCATACGCTCGTTCACGGAAAAATAGCAGCCTACGTTTCGCGCGCGGGCGAGTTCGTCCGAAGTACCGCTAAACCAGTGGAAGATGATAACGGGGGAGTCGGGGTTTGGGATGAGTAGTCCATGCGATTCGAGGACGTCCAGTACGGCTCCTGCCGAACGAACGGCGTGAATTGATATCACGCGCCCGGTAAGAGGATGCTGCACGAGCGCATCGCAGAGCCGGTTAAGTGCCTGTATTTGTAGCGGCTCACTTCCAGCAAAGCGCGCGGAAAAGTCGAGTCCGACTTCGCCGATGTAGCGTTCTTGGGCAGCAACTTCGCAAAGCAGATTGACTTCGACAAAACCG
>DBFOIV010000121.1:0-6807 GCA_048489175.1 Collinsella sp.
GATGGCGGCGGCCAGGGCATCCTGCGGAGACAGCGCCGGAGCGGCCAAGCTATCGAGCGGATTGGAGCCCGCGGCGTCACGCGCGCCAACGAGCGCCTCAAACGAGGATACCGGGGCAGATGGCCCCGGTTCGGGCGCAGGCGCGCTCACCACGACAGGCTCGGGCTCGGCGCTAGCAGGCACATCGGCAACACCGGCAGCGCGCAGCTCTTCCAAGCTCTCGAGCGTACCTTCGATATCCTCGTGCGTCTCCTCAAATTCGGCGGCGACGCCCAGGAATTCCTGGATGTTCTCGGCGCGGCTCTCGGACTCCATGGTGCCCTCGGCGCGGAAAGCCTGCAGCAGGCCCGTCTTATCGACGATCATCTCGACGACGTCCTTGAGCTCGCCGTCCATGCGGCGACCCTCGCGCACCAGCGCCACAAAGCTCGACAGGCCGTTGCGCACCTTGGCGCTAAACATGCCCGTCTCGGCTGTTGCGATCTCGCAGGCTTGGAAGAACGAGCAACGGTTGTCGCGCGCCAGCTGCTCAATCTTTTGGATCGAGGTGGAGCCGATGCCGCGGCGCGGCGTGTTGATAACGCGCTTGACGCTCATATCGTCTGCCGGGTTCACGATCATCTTGAGGTAGGCCATGACGTCGCGGATCTCGGCACGGTCGAAGAATCGCGTGCCGCCCACGATCTTGTAGGGCACGCCTGCGCGCAGGAACATATCTTCGAGGATACGCGACTGGGCGTTGGTGCGGTAGAACACAGCGATATCGTCGTAACTCGTGCCCTTGGAGTGCAGCTTTTCGATCTCGCCGGCAATCCAGCGGCCCTCGTCGCGCTCATCGCTTGCCTGGAAGGCCTGGATCTTCTCGCCGTCGCCCTCGGCCGTAAACAGACGCTTGTCCTTGCGTTGCGAGTTGTGGCGCACCACGGCGTTGGCGGCGCTCAGGATATGACCCGTAGAGCGGTAGTTCTGCTCCAGCTTAACGGTCTTGCAGTTTTTAAAGTCCTTCTCAAAGTCCAGGATGTTGGTGATGTCGGCGCCGCGCCAGCTATAAATGGACTGGTCATCGTCGCCTACGACCATGAGGTTTTGGTACTTGGCGGCCAGCAGGTTGGCGATCTCGTACTGGACGTGGTTGGTGTCCTGATACTCGTCGACGCTAATGTAGCGGAAACGCTCTTGGTACTTATCGAGCACCTCGGGGCGGGTGCGCAGCAGCTCAAGCGTGCGCACGAGCAGGTCGTCGAAGTCCATAGCGTTGGCGGCGCGCAGGCGGCGTTCCAGCTCCAGGTAGACCTGCGCGGCCTTTTTGTCGTTGGGGCTGTCGGCGGATTTGAGCATGTCCTCGGGGCCGATCATGGCGTTTTTGGCCGAACTGATCTTGCTGCGGATCATATTGATGGGGAATTGCTTTTGCTCGATACCGAGCGCCTGCATAATATCGCGCACCATGCGCTTGGAATCGTCGTCATCGTAGATGGTGAACTGACCGGTGTAGCCCAGCAGATCAGCGTCCTCGCGCAGCATACGCACGCACATGGCATGGAAGGTGCACACCCACATGCCACGGGTGCCGCTGGGAATGAGCGCCGCCAGACGCTCACGCATCTCGGCCGCGGCCTTGTTGGTAAACGTGATGGCAAGGATCTGCCAGGGCTTAACACCCAGGTCGCCGAGCATATGTGCGATGCGGAAGGTCAAGACGCGGGTCTTGCCCGAGCCGGCGCCGGCAAGGACCAGCAACGGACCCTCGGTGGTCAGGACCGCCTCGCGCTGGGCGGGATTAAGGCTGTCGAGGTCGACGAGCGGCTTGGCGGGTTTGGGTGCCGGCGCGGGAGCGTCGTAGATGTCGAGCGGGACGAGCTCGGGCTCCGGCGCAGCGGGGGCGGTGTATGCATCGAGCGGCACGGGTTCCGGCGTGGGCGGCACGGGTACCGCGGCGTTCTTTTCCCAGGGCAAGGGCTGGGTCATGGGCGACTCCTCATCTGACGGACGGCGCGCCTGCGGGCGGCGCCATAGTTTGAGCCGTACCAGTATACCGAGCCGCGCGGACACCGGCGCAAATCACACCACGACTCCGTGCGCCACCGTCAGGCCCGCCCCAGCGGATTTGGTGCAATGGAGCCACCGATGTCACGGCAACGGCAGCGAGCGGCGGCCAGAACGAACAAATTGGCATGAAAAGAGGGCGGCATAGACCTTTTGGTCATGCCACCCTCTTTGAATGACAAGTTGTCGTTCTGGCCGCCGCGCAGCGTCAACCAAGTTACAGGCCGAGCATAGGCTCCAAGACGAAGAAGTACGCAAGCACCACGATGCCCAGAATGATGCGGTAGACGCCGAAGCACTTGAAGTCGTGACGGCGGACGAAGCCCATAAGCCACTTGATGGCGATGAGCGAAACCACAAAGGCCACAACGCAGCCCACGCCCAGGATGGCGACCTCGTTGGCACCGAACGTACCGCCCTTGATGAAATACTTGACCAGCTTGAGCGCACTCGCGCCAAACATGACAGGGATGGCCAGGAAGAACGTAAACTTGGACGCCACCGAACGCGTGCAGCCCAAAAGCAGGCCGCCGATGATGGTGGAACCGGAGCGCGACGTGCCCGGAATCAGCGAGAGCACCTGGAAGCATCCGATGCCCAGTGCGGTCTTCCAACTCAGGTCCTCGAGCGTGGTGATGGAACCAAAGTCCAGATCCTCGTCATCGCCCTCATCCTCAGCGGTAGCCGCGGCGGGCGCCGCAAAGTGCGCACCGGCGGGACGTCCACCCGACACCACAGCACGCGAACCAAACGAACCGGCAACGGCCATTTCCTCGCGCTTGTTCGCGCGCCAGTTCTCGATCACGATAAACAGCACGCCGTACACAATGAGCGCCAGCGCCACGACGGGAGCATTGTAGAAATGCTCCTCCATCCAGTCGTTGAGCGGCAGGCCGATCGCCGCGGCGGGAATGCAGCCGAGCACAATCTTGCCCCACAGCACCCAGGTGTCGCGACGGCCCTCCTTACCCTTGCTGGGCGAGAACGGGTTGAGCTCATGGAAGAACAGCACACAGACGGCCAGAATGGCGCCGAGCTGAATCACAACCAGGAACATATTCCAGAACGTCTCGCTCACGTTCATCTTGACGAACTCGTCCACCAAGATCATGTGACCGGTCGACGAAACAGGCAGCCATTCGGTGATGCCCTCGACCAGGCCCATGAAGGCAGATTTTAGAAGCTCGATAATATCCAAAGGGACCCCCTCGTTAGACACCCGCCGATATTGTTCTGCGGACGGTGCGGGCGATGTCCCATTATCAACCGTTCGGGCGCGTCTACGCCTACCCTTACCAAAAAACTCGCCCGTTCACAGAATTGCGAGTGGTCAAACCCAAATCCTTGGGTATAACTGCAACAAGATAAAGTGTCCGGCGGCCAACGCGCCCGCGCCCGCCCGATGCACGAGCCCCGCGCCCGTGCGATAGACCAAGGAGGAAACCATGAACGAGGGCTACACCAAGGTATTTGTTTCACTCGACGGTACTGAGCAGCAGGATTTTGTGCTCGCACGCGCCATCAAGGTCGCCGCGAACAACGGCGCCAAGCTAATCATCGGCCACGTTATCGATTCCACGGCGCTCGAGAGCGCCGGTTCCTATCCGGTCGATCTGGTCAACGGCCTAGAGGAGGCATTTAAGAACTCCATCGCCAAGCAGCTCGAAGAGGCCAAGGCCAATCCCGATATTCCCGAGGTCGAGGTCATGATTCGCGCCGGCCGTATTCGCGAGACGCTCAAGGACGAGATGCTCGACGTGGTTAAGCCCGACCTGGTGCTCTGCGGCGCCCGCGGCCTGTCCTCGATCAAGTATGCGCTGCTGGGTTCGATTTCGACGTTCCTGCTGCGCAACACGGACTGCGACATCTTGGTCGTGAAGTAGCGTTGCTCCCACCGGCCGCGGGGCCTGCGGGGTTTCCACGGGCACGTCCTCGCCGCGTTGCGGCTGCGGGATGTGCCCTTAGGAAACCCCTCCCGGCCCCGCGGCCTTCGCAGCCTTACTTCAACGAGTTGTCTGATAGAAAAATGGCGTGCCGCCCCGTTTGGGGCGGCACGTTTTTCATGGGCGGCACGTTTTTGTTTGGGCGGACGTCTGCCGCGTGCGTTACTCGAAGTATTGGAACTTGTTGGTTGAGAAGGCAAACGTGACGACAAAGCCTTCGCCGGGCTCCGATGCTGCGGTGACGTCGATGCCCATCTTGGAGCACAGGCGCGCCACCAGGTAGAGGCCAATACCCGTTGCACGCTTGGTGGTGCGGCCGTTGTCGCCGGTAAAGCCCTTCTCGAACACGCGCGGCAGGTCTGCCGCACACACGCCGCAGCCGTTGTCCGCGACGGTAAGCTCGATGCGCTCGCTCGCCAGACCCTCGTCCAGCAACGCACCCGAAAACACGATCTTTGCGCCGTCCTCACGCGCATATTTAATGCTGTTCTGAATGAGCTGGCCCAGAATAAACTCGAGCCATTTCTCGTCGGTAAAGACCTCAAAGTCGAGGTTCTCGCACACCGGAGCCACGTGCGCCGCGATAAGCTCGCGCGCGTTGGCTTTAATCGCGCCCGTCACCAAGGTCTTGAGATCCCAGCGGCGAATCAGGTAGTCGCGCTCCACGACTTCCGAGCGCGCATAGTACAGAGCTTGGTCGATATAGCGCTCCACGCGGGCAAGCTCGCGTGCCAGATCGTCCACGCGCGACAGGTCGTCTTCGCTACCGTCCAGGTTTTCCAAAATCAGATGGGCCGCCGCCAGGGGCAGCTTGGCCTCATGGACCCAGCTCTCGATATAGTCGCGATAGTCATCGGTCTGACGGCGGCCTTCGGCAACCTCGTCGCAAGCGGCTTTGCCCACCCGGCGCAAGACCTCGTACTCGAGCTCGCCCTCGGCATGGGTCGGACATTGCACCATCTCCTGCACCCATGCGGGACTCTCGAGCTCCTCTGCCGCACGCTCCAGCTGGCGCAGAAAACGACGACGGCGCGCGTACTCGATCACGATGCCCAGCATGCCAAAGATAAAGGACACGCCGACCGCCACGACCACGATGGAAACGGGTGCGCCGGCGACCGTCAGCACAAAGCAGCTCAGCAGCACGCCGCACGTCCACACGGCGACGGGAAGTAGCGCATCTTTGAAGAATTTGGCGAACGACATAGCCGGCCCCTAGACCGAATAGCCCTGGCCGCGGTGCGTCGTCAAATACCCCTTGATGCCGATTTTTTCGAGCGTGGTGCGCAGGCGGTTGATGTTAACGGTAAGCGTGTTGTCGTCTACGAAGGCGTCGGAGTCCCACAGGTCCTGCATGATGGCCGAGCGCGAAACGATCTTGCCCGCGCGGCTCAGAAGCAGCGAGAGGATACGCAGTTCATTTTTGGTGAGCTCGGTGCTAGTGCCGGTTTGCGTATTGGTAACCATGGAGCGGGCGAGGTCAAGCTCCAGTCCCTTGTGGACGAGCGTACTGCGCTCGCCTGACGCCGCGGTGCGACGCAGCAAGGCATTGATGCGCGCCACGAGCACACGGGCGCTGTAGGGCTTGGGAACAAAGTCGTCCGCGCCGAGCGTCATGGCCATGACCTCGTCGATCTCGGTCGTGCGCGACGTGAGGACGATGATGGGAACCTCGGATTCGCGGCGAACCTCGTGGCAGATATGCTGGCCGTCCTTGACGGGAAGCGTGAGGTCGAGCAGCACCAGGTCGGGCGCGGCGGCGAGAATATCGCGCGAGACATGCTCGAACGATTCGCAGGTCTCGATTTCAAACCCGGCGCGGGCAAGGATGTCAACAAGCTCGCGACGAATGGGTTCATCGTCCTCAACGATATAGATTAGCGCCATGGATTCCGCTCCCCTCTTGGTTGTCTTGCCCCATTATGACCGCGGAGCCGCAGGTACGCGCCTCGCGTGTCACCAAGGTGACAGAACTGTTCGCGAACGAAAACGCTTGGCTCGTCCCTCGCTCGCAACGGGCGCGGGAATCAAATGATTATTAAATCCCCGTCCCAGAAAAATCATTTAGCGGCGGGCGCGGAGCTTTTCGTAGCCGTCGGCGAAGAAGGCGACCGTCGCGGCGTCGGCCTCGGCAGCGTCCGTCTCGGTTGCGGGAACCACGCCGTGCTCGTCGCTCACCAGGAACAGCGCGCCCTTGAGTTGCGCGGGAATGTCTACGCGCGTGACCGGGATGCCCTTGGTCTGGGCGAGCTGCTCGATGAGCGTCGCCGTGCCGCACAGGCACTCGTCCGCCGGCGCCACAAAGGCAAGCTCGCCGTTGTTGACGGCGGCGAGCAACTCGGGCGCCACGCCGGTCTCGTCGGCCTCGGAGCGGGCCTCGGCGGAACGGGCACGCAGCGCCTTGGCCGACGTATCGGCGAGCGGCTCGTACTCCCCCACCGTCATGGCGGCGTTGCCGTTGATGTCGATCACCAGCATGAGTACGCCGTCGTGCGCAGTGTAATCGCCCTCGGCAAGCGACCACTCAACGTGCTGTTTGGCCCAGCTGAGCATGTTATGGGTAAGCGGCTCGCCCTGCACCAGGCGCTCGGACAGTGCGCGAATGTGGCGGTTGAGCATGGGCACCTTTTTATTGGACATGCGCCAACGGCAGATAAGCGCGGGCTTGTCGAGCGTAAACTTCTCGACCGCCTCCTGATTGGCGCAAAAGTCCTCGTACGCACGCTGATCCTCGGCATTGCCAAACAGCTCGGCATCATCAATCTGGGGCATGGTCATACCTTTCGTGTTAGTCATTCCGTCCTCTTATACCAAAAAG
>DBFOIV010000122.1:0-10912 GCA_048489175.1 Collinsella sp.
GCCGACGAGCATGAAGTTCTGCGGGTTGGGAAGCAGGCCGGCGAGGTCGCGCGAGACCCACTGCGGCAGGTACTCGCTGACGAGTGCGCAGGCCCCGCCGCCCTTGAGCGGGAACGCGGCGTAGGTGAGGCCCGAGCCCCCGCCCTCGATCTCCACTGTGCCCGGATCCGCGGCGAGTGCCGCACGGGTCATTTCCGTCGCGTCCTCGAGCCGTGTGCCCTCGAGGTCTGTCATCAGCACGTATCCGTCCTCGTTCAGAATGAGGTAGCGGTACGCCGTCGGCACGTCCTGCTGCCCGCAGACGCCGTCGCGTGCCAGGCCCTCCGCGACCTCGCGCGCATTGGCCGGCCCCCAGCTTGCCTCGTAGACGAAACCCGCGTTGATCGCCGCGGAGAGCGCCATGAACGAGGCGAGCCACGCCGTAGCGACCGCCGCGAACGCGTAGGCGAAGTAGCGCGCGATGACGAAGGAGAGAGGCATGCCCCCACGACCTCGCGCCCCGGTCCTCAAAGCTGCCACTTGTACCCCATCCCCCAGACGGTCGCGATCGGATCGACGCCGGCCTCGGAGAGTTTCCTCCGGGCGCGGCTGACCTGCATGGATATGGCCGCGTCGTCGGCGTCGCTCTCCCAGCCGAGCACCGCCTCGCGTATCTGCGCGCGGCTCATGACCTGCCCGGGGTGGCGGGCGAGGTACTCGCAGATGGCGTACTCGGTGGGCGTGAGCGGCACAGCCTCGCCGCCCACGGCGAGGCCGCGCGCCCCGAGGTCGATCCGCACCTCCCCGAAGGAGAGGGCGTGCGAGCGCGGCCGGCGCTCACGGCGTAGATGGGCCGCGACCTTGGCGCGCAGCTCCGCGGCCCCGAAGGGCTTGCGGACGTAGTCGTCGGCGCCCAGGCCGTAGCCGGCCACGGCGTCCTCCTCGGCCACGCGCGCGGTCAGGAAGACGATGGGCCCGTCGAAGTCTGGGCGGATCTGCCGCACGAGCTCGAAGCCGTCGAGCCCCGGCATCATGACGTCGCAGAGCACGAGGTCGAAGCGCGAGAGGTCCATCCCCGGGACCGCCGTCGGGTCCGCTGCCCTGACGACCTCATGGCCGTCGCGGCCGAGGACGCGCGCGAGCGCGTCGAGGATCGCCCGTTCATCATCCACTGCCAGTATTCTCGCCATGTTCGACCTCCTGAAACTCCCGTCGGCATTGTACTAGCGACGCGCTCAGCGGTCCAGAGCCCCGCGCGCAGCCGCAGGCGCCTCGGCCGCATCGCACGCGCGGTAGCGCACGCCCGAGCCGCCGCGCGCCTCGATCTCGAGCCAGCCCTCGCCGTTCGACTCCCGTCCGAAGAAGATGAGCTGGAGCTCTCGGACATTGCCCCTGTCGTCCGCCGCGTCCACCAGGTAGACGTAGTTCGCCCCCGACCCGGTGGCGTCGGCGTAGGAGCTCGCGTGGCTGCCGGGCTCGGGCGCGGGCGCCCACATGGTGATCTCAGGGTTGGGCAGCACGCGGTCGGCGATCGAGCGCAGCGCCGACCCCCAGCCGGCGTCGAGCAGAGCATTCCCGCCCAGGACGAGCGCTGCGGAGAGGAGGGCGAGCACGGCGGCGAGCGGCTTCCTACGCATCTGCCCTCCCGTCCTCGAAGCGGCAGAACCAGGCCAGAAGGACGGCGGCGGCTGCCAGGGCGAGCACGAGGCCAGCGAGTGCAGTCGTGAGGAGAGGGCCCGCCGCGCGTGCGGCGTCGATGAAGGCCTCCACCCCGAGCGACCCTAAGCGCGCGGGCCAAGCGAGCGGCACCCAGCTCAGGGGCGTCGCCAGGGCACCGGTGAGCTCGCCGGTCATGAGGCCGTGCGCAAGTCCGCCCACTGAGAAGAACGCGAGGAGCATCCCCGCCGCGCCGGCGCCGATGGCGGCGTTGCGGCCGAGGCGCAGGGCCACGCCGAGCCCCAGCGCGTAGAGGGGCAGGCTGCCCAGCACGATGCCCGCCCAGGCGGCCGCAAGCGGAGCGGGCCCGAGCGGCAGGCGCCCGGCGACGGCGAGCACGGCCCCGAACACGCCGAGCGCCACGGCCAGCGCGGCGGCGCCGAGCGCCGCAAGGGCGAGTAGCTTCGCCGCGACGGCGCGCCCGCGCGAGGGGACCGTCGTGAGGTTGGCGAGGCGCCCGGCAGCGCGCTCCTCGTCCACGGCGAGCCCGCAGACGATGGCGGACATGAGCGGCATGAGGGCGCCGAGGAACTGGGCGTAGGCGTCCGCGCCCAGCGCCGGGTCCCATCGGGTTACGGAGAAGTACTCGCCGCAGGCAAGACCGGCTGCAAGGCCGCAGACGAGGTGCACCGCCGTGAGCGGGGAGCGCGCCAGGCGCAGGGCCTCGGAGAGCAGGGCCCGCGAGAGAGTCATGCGTGGCGTCGGGTCGGAGAGTCGTGTCACGGCCATCACCTCTCCTCGGAGCGCGCGAACCAGGCCGCGCCCGCCGCCGTGAGCGCGGCGAACGCGAGCACACAGACCGCAAGGCCCGCCAGTGTGAGCATGCCGTCCGCCGCGAGCGCCCCGCCGAGCGCCATGTCCGCCGCGAGTGGCTCGCCGCTCGGCAGCACGGGGATGAAGCTCGTGGGGATGACCATGCTCGCCGACGGCGGAAAGAGCTGCGGCAGCGGCACCAGCGACCAGGCGAACCCACCCACGAGCTGCGTGGCGAGCGGGCAGAAGATGCCCGCGAGCATTCCGAGCCGCGTCGTGAGGAAGAGCCCTGCGGGGATCATCCACGCCGCGGTCACCGTGTTGACGAGCGCGCAGAGGAGCATCGTGAGCGTGCCCGCGACCGTGAGGCCCTGCGAGGAGAACGACGATCCCGCGAGGTAGATGCCGAAGACCACGAGGTTCGAGAGCGTGCAGAGCGCGAGGCACCAGAGCGCCTTGGCCCACCAGGCGCGCCCGAGCGGGAAGCCCAGGCCCAGAAGCCCCCGCATCCGCGTGCGCGCGTCCGCCCGCGCGACGCACGCCACCACGAGCGACAGAGACACGGGCAGGAAGAGCGCGTACCAGTAGTTCCACGCGCTGAAGATCTGCACGCCCCGGTAGGGCATCGCGCCGAGCAGCGGCATCGGCAGCGCCATGAGCACGGCCAGGCGAAGCGGTGCCGCGTGGCGCGACTTCAGGGCCTCGGCGCGCAGGCCCGCGAGCAGGCCGCCTTTCTCGCCCGTCATGCCGCCACCTCCCCGCGCGCTCGTCGTCCTTCCCGGCAGACGCTCATGAAGAGTTCCTCGAGGTCCTGCCCGGGTCGAAGCGCATCCTCGTAGGCGAGGCGCCCCCCGTAGATGATGCCGATGGTGTCCGCCATCTGCTGCACCTCGGAGAGGATGTGGCTCGAGACGATCACCGTCGTACCCGCCGCCGCGAAGCCGCGGATCTGGTCGCGCAGCTCCTCGATGCCGATGGGGTCGAGTCCGTTGGTGGGCTCGTCGAGCACGAGCAGGCGTGGCCGGGCGATCAGCGCCAGCGCGAGCCCCAGGCGCTGCCGCATGCCCATCGAGAAGCGCCCGGCGCGCTTCTTCCCGGTGTCCGCGAGGTCCACGGCGGCGAGCACCTCATCTACGCGGCTCTCGGGAAGGCCCAGCAGCGTGGTGCGCACGCGCAGGTTCTCGCGCGCGGTGAGGTTGGGGTAGAGGGGCGCCTCCTCGATGAGGCTGCCGATTGCGTAGAGGTCCTCGCGGCGCCAGGCGTGCCCGGCAAAGAGGATCTCCCCGGCCGTCGGCCGCAGCATCCCGCAGATCATCTTGAGCGTTGTCGACTTGCCGGCGCCGTTGGGGCCGAGCAGCCCGTACACCTCGCCCTCGCGGATATGAAGGCTCACGTCGGCCACGGCGTCCTGCGCCTGGTCGCCGCGGCCGAAGCGCTTGGTGAGCCCGCGCGTCTCGAGCATGTAATCCATGGGTTCGTCCTTTCTCTTTCGGGCGCGCGGGCCGAGCCACCGTGCCCGCGCGCCTTACCTTTCGGGTTCACCATCCATGGTGGGGCGCGTTTCTAACGAAGCCGTAACGGCCGTTGGGCTCTTTTGGCGCCAGCCCTTCTCGACCCGTACGCCACTCATGGTATGTTTATCGCGATAACAAGGACGGAGGTGCCCGTGGCACGCAATAAGTACCCGGAGGAGACGGTCGAGAAGATCAGGGGTGACGGCCCAGCGAGTGTTATTTTGCGAGCTAGGCGCATCGAAAGCGACCTTTCGTGGTATAAACTACTTGCCGGAAGCCGCGGCTTTCAGAGTACGGCTTACGCGTACGTTTAACCTCCGTGGGCGACGGGGTGCCGCAAGGCGTAGAATATCGCCCACCTGTAGGGGCCTGCAGCGATGCGGGCCCCGCTTCGTATGAAGGGGGCGCAACCGATGAAGATCGTATCCATCTCTCAGGATTTCTTCGACCTCGTCGAGGGCGACCGCGAGCTCATGCTTAAGCACAATCGCCCCTGCATCGTGGTGGTGAGGCTGCGTTTCCGCGGGAAGCGCAGGGACTTCGCCGTGCCGCTGCGTTCCAACATCGCCCCTAACGTGCCCAAAGACCAGTACTTTGCGTTGCCACCCCGCCCCACGACGCGCCCCGGCTGCCGCCACGGCATCCACTACATCAAGATGTTCCCCATAACCAAGGCCTACCAGCGCCGCTTTAGGACCGAGGGCTCGGCCTACTACGAGACGCTCCAGCGCATCATCGACGGCAACACCAAGCGCATTGTCTCCGAGTGCCAGGCATACCTCGACCGCTACGAGCGCGAGGGAAGGCCTCGCTTTGCCGTCGACATCGACCGTATCGTGGGGCTGCTGGAGGGCGAGAAGTAGGGCACCTCGGCTCAGTCTCGAGCCATGCGGAGTCGCTCCGCATTTTTGAACGCCGCGTGTGCGTCCCAAATACTTGAGAAACAAGCTGTGAAGTGCGGTGGCGCGACCGTGCCCGTGCATAGCCGTCACCATTAGCGTCTGCGCGGCGTCGGCTTCAAGTGGAACTGGCGCCGCTGCTGTATATGGTTTGCCTTGCTGCAAATGGCGATCAGTGCCCACGATGCTTCTGCTTGCGCTTCAGCTTTCGCTGCTCGAAGCGCGCCTCCGCCTCATCCGCGCGGTGCTGGCTTCTTGCGCGGACCGACTCCCGTTTCATTGCGTCCCTCTGGCTCGCGAGTGTCTGCTGCGCTTTGGTGCCCATTGCCGGCTGCTTAAGGGCCCTCGACGCCTCGCGGGCGCGTCTCTTGGGGTTCTTCGCGGGCTTGCTCGCCTCGGTCGGCTCGTCGCCGAAGAACGAGAGCATTGCCCATTTGCCTGTAATGAAATGCAGGATTTCCTCATTGGATGGCTCCGCGCCGAAGACGATGCGGGCGACGCCGTACCTTCCGTCCTCGACGTGCTCCGCCAGCCCGACCCAGAATTGGCCGTCGTGATATACGGTCAGGGTGGACGACACACTGATCTGCATGGTTGGTTCCTCCTTTATGTAGATGACCATGCAGAGAAGGGACAACCAAGGAGGCAGGTTACTGATGCGGACTCCCGCACGCCCACGACTACCCGACGGGGGCTGTGTTTTCATCTCTGGTGGTTGGATTGTAGCACGTGCGAATGCGCATTGACCTCGCTGCCGGCATGCTGTGATTGGGGTCGGAATTTCGAATTCTCGATAATATGCCTACGTGCATCGCCCCTCAGTTTCGGAACTTAAAAACATCTCGAGTTCCGAAACCGAGAGGGAGCTCGCGCCGCTGCTATCCGTCAGGGATGCGTTCCCGAAAGTTCTCATCGCCCGCACGAGGCATGAACCCTATACCCGGGATGGTGTTCTCGTGCTGGACCTCGCGAGGTGGCTGCTCGGCAAGCAGGAGTTCTGAGCGTCATACGGGGATATCGCGGGATTCTGCCGGATAAGAAAAAGCCGAGGGAAACGTCCCGGCACTTGGAAGCCCTCCTGGCGGAAAATCAAATAGCCTCCGAACCTTCTGGTTCTGAGGCCTTCTTTTTGTATGTCTGCCTAAAACGACTCCTCGCCAAAGCCCCTTGAGCATCGGGCGGCATTATCGAGCGTGGGCGTTATCGTAGGTATCTTTGATCTCTTCCGGCAAATTGTCGGGAATCAGCGCCTTCAGTCTATCCTCGTTACCATCTTGGATCGCCTGCTCGTAGTACCAGCATTTGAACCTCAGCATATCCAGCGCACGGTTCATGTTTGCGATCTCCGACTCCATGTGGGCCTTCCGCTCCTCGAACATGGCCTTGCGCTGGGGGTATGTTGATGGACCCTCTGCGCACCATTCCATGAACAGGCGGATGTCCTTGATCTCCATTCCCGCCTTCTTCAGGCATTCGATGACCCGAAGCGCCTCGAGTTCTGTATCGCCGAATCGGCGAATGCCGGACGTCCGCTCCAATTCCGGGAACAATCCCTGCTTGTCGTAATAACGCAGCGTGGAAACGGGCAGACCGAACATATCTGCTACCTGTCCGATTGTGTACATGGTCCCTCCGGACGAGTCTTGAATTAACTCATTGACCTAAAGTTAGGTTTAGGTATTACCTTCATTCTCGTCAATATAAATTGGGGGCGCAAGGGGTGTTCAGTAATCGCCGGTCACCCCGCCCTTGAGCAGGCGCGACGAATGGGCATGGGAGTCTAGACGCGGCTTAGCTGCGCGGAAGCGGTTTTGTACTCAAAACCATCGACAGGAGGAATCAAACATGACGATTAAACAGACGGCGGGCAGAGATGCCCTGGGGGATTTTGCCCCCAAATTTGCACAGCTCAATGACGATGTGCTGTTCGGCGAGGTGTGGAGCCGAGAAGACAGGCTTTCCCTTCGAGACCGCAGCGTGGTGACGGTGGTTGCCTTGATGGCACAGGGGCTGACGGATTCTTCGTTCCAATACCATCTGATGTCCGCAAAGAACAATGGCGTGACTAGGGCGGAGATAGCGGAAATCCTTACGCATGTGGCGTTTTATGCGGGATGGCCCAAGGCGTGGGCGGCCTTTCGCATGGCGAAGGAGGTCTGGGCAGATGATGATGCCGCTGATGCAAGAGCTGAGCATCAAAACGAGATGGCCTTTCCTATCGGTGTCCCCAACGACGCGTTTGCGAAGTACTTTATCGGGCAAAGCTACCTCGCGTCCCTTTCCACCGAGCAGGTCGGCATTTACAACGTTACGTTCGAGCCCGGCTGCCGCAACAACTGGCATGTCCATCACGCCAAAAGCGGTGGCGGACAGATCCTCGTCTGCGTGGCCGGTCGAGGGCTTTACCAGGAATGGGGTAAACCGGCACAGGAACTGCGCCCTGGCGACGTGGTCAACATCGCTCCGGGTGTGAAACATTGGCACGGTGCGGCGCCCGACAGCTGGTTCTCCCATCTCGCGGTGGAGGTTCCGGGCGAGGAGGCCTCCAACGAGTGGTTGGAGCCCGTGGACGACGAGCAATACCTTAAAGCGACTGACAAGGAGGCTTAAACATGGAACAGTTGAATCTGACGCAGGAATGGGACAAGGTATTCCCCAAAAGCGATAAGGTTGAGCACAGCAAGGCGACCTTCCACAACCGATACGGCATCACGCTGGCGGCCGACGTCTACGTGCCAAAGAACGCGGAGGGCAAGCTGCCTGCCATCGCCGTCAGCGGTCCGTTTGGCGCGGTGAAGGAGCAAACGTCCGGCCTTTATGCGCAGAAAATGGCGGAGCTGGGCTTTTTCGCGATTGCCTTCGACCCGTCCTATACCGGCGAGAGCGGCGGTGTGCCCCGCTATGTAGCATCGCCGGACATCAACACCGAGGATTTCTGCGCAGCGGTGGATTTCCTCTCCGTGCAGAATAACGTTGACACGGAGCGCATCGGCATCATCGGCATCTGCGGTTGGGGCGGCATGGCAGTCAATGCGGCGGCCATCGACACCCGCATCAAAGCTACCGCGGCTATGACGATGTACGACATGACCCGCGTGACCGCCAATGGCTATTTTGACGCCGAGGATTCTGAGCAGGCACGCTTCGAAAAGCGGAAAGCGCTGAATGTACAGCGCACCGAGGACTATAAAAACGGCAGTTACGCGCTGGCGGGCGGCGTGGTCGATCCGCTGCCGGAGGACGCGCCGCAGTTTGTGGCGGACTATTACAAGACTCCGCGAGGCTACCATCCCCGCAGCCTTGGCTCCAATGGCGGCTGGAATGTGACGTCCTCGCTGTCGTTTTTGAATATGCCGATTTTGCAATATAGCAGCGAAATCCGCTCTGCTGTGTTGCTGGTGCATGGCGAGAAGGCGGACTCCCGCTATTTCAGCGAAACCGCGTACAGCAAACTGACCGGGGACAACAAGGAGCTGCTTATTATCCCTGGTGCCAGCCACACCGACCTTTACGATCAGATGGACGTCATTCCGTTTGGAAAGCTGAAAGCGTTCTTTGAGGAGTATTTGAAATAAGGCGTGCCTTGATTCAACGCCAAGTCTCCAGCAACGATTCTTCTAAAGAGTGGGAGTAGCTGAAACGAGGCGATTGAATAACTCCATACGTTTTGGTTAAAACAAAAAATATGCCGCGCGCCTGCGGCATGAAGGAGGGAGATTTCTATGAATATCGTTGTATTGAGCGGCAGCCCGCGTAAGGGCGCCAATACCGATACCATGGTTGAGGCGTTTGCCGAGACCGCGCGTGAGGGCGGCAATACGGTCGAGGTCGTCCGTGTTGCCAGCAAGAAAATCGCTGGTTGCCTGGGGTGTCAGTATTGCTTCGCCCATGAGGGCACTTGCGTGCAGAAGGATGACATGGCCGACGTGATCGAGTCGCTGAAAGGCGCCGATATGGTTGTCTTCGCTTCGCCCATCTACTGGTTCGATATCACTGCGCAGGAGAAGGCCGCCATCGACCGCCTGTACGCTTTCGGTGCCACGGGATTCCCGTTCACCAAGACGGCCCTTTTGCTCGATAGCCACAGCGAGGGCGTCTATGATGCGGCGATCGCTATGTACAAGTCAACCTGCGCGTACTGCAAGTGGGAGGACCGGGGCATTATCACCATCAGCGGTATGACCGAGCGCGATAGCATGGCATCGTCGCCCAAGTTGGAAGAGGTGCGAGAGCTCGCTCGCAAACTCGCCTAAGGACAAGAAGAGCGCATGGCAATCAGCGTTGGCGGAAAGCCTACTTCCCTTACCAAGAGGATTACTGATTGCCATGCGTTGATGTCCTTATGGACAATCTCCGCGTGCTAGGAGACCTTCTCGCTCAAGAATTCCCTGAACGCGGGGATGTCAAAGCCAACGAGGCCACGTCCGCGCTCTCCGATGACGCCGTCCTCGAGGAGACGGCGTTTATATTGGCTTGCATAGTTGCTGGCAACGCCCATGCGTTTGGCTATCTCCGAGACCCTGCTGGGGCCAGAATCGGGCAGCATCGCGAGTAAAAACTCAATGTCTTTATCGGAAAGTTCCCGATAGGTCGTTTCGAGAGAAGCCCGACGTCATGCTTCTCGAGTTGCCTGAAGACGCCATTCATGCCCGTGCGCCAGTTACCCTGAGTCTCCTGAGCATATGTCCAATCGATGCCGACTGGCTCAATCTGAACGCCGCTTATGCACGCGCGAGACTATGAGAGGCGGCTATCTGCCGCTTCTTTGGTTCGCTCGATAATATCTTCGAGCATGCCTGGCATGGCGGAGACATTTGCTGCGATCCATGGTGGCCCCTTTGCAGGTTTTGCTAGTTTTTGCAACTTTTGCTAATTTTTGCAAGTTTTGCTAACGGTTTAACATGTCTTGTGCCGCGGGATTGCAGGAGTGAAAAACGGGGATTCCTATTATTCCGACTACGTTGCAACGAGCGGGGCCCGGAGCGCGATGTTGCTGCGCTCCGGGCCCCGCTGCATTGTAAAACCATGACGGTTTGGCTGCCGTCGTCCTAGTCAAACAGACTCGGCATGTCGTTTTCTTTCATGAGGGCACCGGCTGAGGGGAGGCTCTGCGCGGTGAACTTCTCGGCCGAGACGCCGGCGCCAAGGATCTCTTCGGTTGTGCCGACGGTGGTGACCGAGCGGCCCTTCTTGGCCGTAAAGGCCTGGACACCCTGCGTGTTGGTAGTCGTCTTGGTCTTGAGCAGCGACGTGTTGAAGTTCATCAGGCGGTAGTCGCTCGAGACCAGCGCGATGTCGCGATCTTCCTTGAGCACCTGGGCATACAGCAGCTTGCTGCCACCGTAGATGGCGTTCTTGAGGCGCTTGCGGTTGGTTTTGGTGACGTATCCAGAAAGCGCGACGCGCACCACGCGGCCGTTCTCAAAGACGAACAACACGTCGGCCTTGTAGTCCTCGGGGTCGATGACCCAGATGACACTCTCGTCGGGTTCCATCTCAAGATCGGTCGGCAGGTACGAGCCCAGCTGTGCCGACTTGGTATCTTCAAACGCCGCAACCTTGCACTTGTACACCTGGCTCTTGTTGGTAAAGACCAGCAATTCGTGGGTGTTGGAGGACGGAAACTCGATAAAGGGTTTGTCGCCGTCCTTGTACTTGAGCGTGGTCGCCTTCTTGAGCACGCGGTCTGTCATCTTCTTAAGGTAGCCATCGCGCGAGAGCATGATGGTGACCGGGTACTCCTCGACCTCGGGCTCCAAGCTTACTTCGATAACCTCATGGGGCTCAATCCTGCCCGTGCGGCGCGGCATCACGTACTTCTTGTTGACTGCGGCCAGCTCGTCGCTGATGACCTTCTTGATGTTCTCCTCGCTGGAGAGGATCTCCTCAAGCTCGGCAATCTCACCCTCTAGCTTGGCGATGTCCTTGGTGCGGTTGAGGATGTACTCTTCGTTAATGTTGCGGAGCTTGAGCTCGGCAACAAACTCGGCCTGGGTCTCGTCGATGTCGAAACCCTTCATAAGGTTGGGCACGACCTCGGCTTCAAGCTTG
>DBFOIV010000123.1:0-4256 GCA_048489175.1 Collinsella sp.
CGCCAACCGCCTGCGCGAAGAGGGCCTCAACGTTATCGCCCTGCCCAAGACCATCGATAACGACACCTGGGGCACCGAGCTGACGTTTGGCTTTACGAGCGCCATCGACGTCGCCACCAAGTGCATCGACGACATCCACACCACTGCCTCGAGTCACGGCCGCGTGTTCGTTATCGAGATCATGGGCCACAAGGTCGGCTGGATTCCGCTGTACGCCGGCGTCGCGGGCGGCGCGGACGTCATCCTGATTCCCGAGATCCCCTACGACATGGACAACGTCATCAAGACCATCGAACATCGCATGGAGACCGGCAGCCGCTTTACCATCGTGGCCGTCGCCGAGGGCGCTATCTCCAAGGAGGACGCGGCTCTGTCCAAGAAAGAGTACAAGAAGAAGCTCGCCGAGCGCACGAGCCCGTCGATTGTCTACGACATCGCCAAGGAGATTGAGACCAAGACCGGTCGCGAGACCCGCGTCGCCATCCCCGGCCACACGCAGCGCGGCGGTCAGCCCGATGCCCAGGACCGCATCTTTGCGACCCAGTGCGGCGTCGAGGCGGCGCTCGGCTGCCTGCGCGGCGAGTTTGGCTACATGATTGCCCTGCGTGACGGCAAGATGTGTCACATGCCGCTCGAGGAGGTCGCCGGCAAGCTCAAGTATGTCGACCCCCAGAGTGATCTGGTGCGCGAGGCCAAGGCGCTGGGCATCAGCTTCGGCGACGAATAGCCTCGGCCGAAACTGCTCTCATCGGAGACCCCAGGGCTTACCTCCCAAATCGTCCTCGGACATGTCAGGATCCCGCCGTGCGCTTCGCGCGGCGGGATCCTTCCGTCCTGCGGAAAGATTTGGGAGGTAAGCCCTGGGGCCTCCTACGGTGACTGGGGAGGCCGAGACTATTCGTCTTCTTGCTGCGGGTGCCTGGGGTAGGATGCGGCGTGCATTTTTGGGAGTATTCAGCAGCCGAGGGTGCCTGCATACTGGATTTTGGGCGAAAGGCAGGCACCATGGGCCGCATCCTGTAAAAAAACGAGCGGCTCTAGAGGCGTTGGGGCTCAGAATCGGGGCTTTCAGCGCAGTTTTGCACCCCCGCCCCCGCGCCCGCGGACCCCGGGACGCTGAATACTCCGGAATTTGCACGGCGCCCCCTGGGGTACCTGTGGGCAAAAAGCAACCGTCCCGTCAAAGTATGCATTTGGCGGGGCGGTTTATGCAAAAATGCTGCTGCGGGCGCGTCGGCAGCTCGCTAGAACTTGAATCCCAGGACAGGTTACTCGGCGCTTTTGAGGGCGCCGACCATGTCGATCTTGTTGAGGGTACGATTGGTGGCGAGGTTGACAATAAACGTAAAGCCAAAGGAAAGCACCACGGCGAGCACGTAGCTTAGCGGCTCGACCTCAACATCAAAGTACAGCGACGGCATCTGCAGGATGTACGTAAAGCTCTCGGCAAGCAGGCCACCCAGCGGCACGCCCAGTGCGGTGCCAATCGCCGTGAGGATCAACGTCTCCTTGTTGACGTAATGGTGTACCTCGCCACGGCGGAAGCCCAGCACCTTGATGGTCGCCAGCTCGCGCTCGCGCTCGGAGATATTCGTGTTGGACAACGTAAACACCACCACAAACGACAGGCACGCCGCCATAAAGGTCACGAGCACCACGACGGAATTGATGATAGTGAAGTTCGCCTCGTAGTTCTGCCAATGTTCGGCCGTGCTCGAGATGGTGAGCCAACCGTCACTCTTAAGATTCTTGCTAAACGCAATCTGGTCGGCCGACGAGCCCTTAAGCAGCACAAAGATGCCGTTAAGACGCGCGCTTCGGCCGAACGCGCGCTCATAGGTGCCCTGCGTCATATAGAGCGTGTTGCCCAAATAGTTGAGCGAGATGTCGCTGACTTTGACCTTGGCGACGTTGAGCGACGAATCCTGGACCTGCGCCGTGTCGCCCGGCTGAATCCCAAGAACCAGCTGTGAACTCTTGCTCAGATACACGTCTCCGTCACGCAAAGACAGTGGCTCTTTGGACTCATCCTCGAGACGCGCGTAGTCGTCCAGGTCGTTCGTGCGGTCATCGGGCACCACGATCAGCTGCACGGTCTCGCTCTTGCCGCCAAATGTAAAGGTGACGTTGTCGGTCATAATCGGCAGCGTCGAAGACACCGTCACGTTAGAATCCTTAGCCGCGCTGCGCTCATCCAATGCCGCGCACGTCTGCGAAAAATCGTCGGGATTGGCAACCGCCAGCAAGTCATAGCGCGTGATATGCCCATACTGCTTGGGCGAAAGCGCGACCGACGTGTCGCGAATACCCATACCGCAGATCACAAGCGCGGTGCAACCCGCGATACCGAAGATGGTCATAAAGGCGCGCTTTTTGTAGCGAAACAGGTTACGTGCTGCCACCTTGTTCAAAAAGCCCATGCGGCGCCAGATAAAGCCGATGCGCTCGAGCAAGATACGCGAGCCGGCGCGCGGGGCCTTGGGGCGCATGAGCGAGGCCGGAGTCTCGGCCATCTCGTGGCGGCAGGCGATAATCGTGGCGCCCACCACGCCCACGGCAAACAGCGCCACCGAGACGATCGAGGACACGATGTCGTACGAAAGCAACATCTGGGGCAGCGAGTACATGTCGTCGAACACCGTAAACAAGAACAGCGGCAGGCCCACAAATCCGATGATGTTGCCGAGCACGCCGCCGATCAGACAAGCCCACAGCGCATAGTCCACGTATTTGGACAGGATGCGTCCGCGCGAATAGCCGAGCGCCTTATACAGGCCGATGAGCGTGCGCTCCTCCTCGACCATACGCGTGGCGGTGGTAAGGCTGATGAGCACGGCGACGATAAAGAAGATGAACGGGAACACCGTGGCGATGGCTTCAATTGACGAGCTATCGCTCTCCACGCTCGAGTAGCTTGCGATATTGCCGCGGTCCTGGATGTACCAGGTGCATTCTCCCAGATCGGAAAGCTCGGCGCGGGCGTCGGCAAACTGTTGGTCGGCGGCGGCACGGCGCTGGTCCAGGTCGGCTTGCGCCTGCGCACGCTCGTCGCTGCCCTCGGCCATGCGATTGATGTTGTCCTGCTCGATCCCAAAGAGCATGGCGGCCTGACGCTCGGCCGCATCCAAGCTTGTCGGCGTGTCGACCGTCAGCTCCTGAGCGCGCGCCTTCTCACGCTCCTCGCGGATCTTCTCTATATTGCCCTTGACCTCATTGATCTTTGCCGCGTAGGCATCCGAATATGAGTTGAGATCCTTGGCTCCCTCGACGACCACGTGGACCGCGGAGTAGGAAGAAGATGTCGCGGCGTCCTCGCTCACATAGAACTTATAGTCCGCCGCCGAGGCGGCACGGAAGGCGTTGACCGTCGAGTCGGAGCTCACATCAGTGGGATCGAGAACCTCGGCCGTGATGGTGTAATCGCCATCGGCAAACTGATCCTTGGCGCTTTGGTTCGACGAGCTCGCATCGTTGGCAGCAAAGCTCACCGTATCGCCGAGCTTTTTGCCCGAAGCCTTCAGGAACTTCGAAGTCACCGCGACCTCATCGGCGCTCTCGGGCAAATCGCCGTTCACGAGCACTGGCTGATCGATATTCTCCTTGGAGAGACTTTGCACGACCACGCGCTCGCGCGTTGTGCCCACGGCGGTGTAGGCGGTCTCGGTGTAGATGCCCTCGGCCGTTTCGACGCCATCGACCTCTTGGATGGCGTCGAGATCATCGTCAGTCAGGCCATAGGTCGACTGCACGTTAATGTCATAGACATTTTGCTGGTCGAAGTAGGCGTCAACCGAATCGCACAGGTCCTCGCAACCCGCCTTAAGGCCGCACATCACGCTCACGCCGAGCGCGGTGATGACCACGATGGACAAAAAGCGCTTAAGACTGCCTCGGATTGTGCGGTAGACACCGCGGCGAAACACCGTCGGCACCATATCGTTTGAGCTTTGGGCAGTGCGGTAGGTCGTAAAATCCTGCTCGCGCTCCGTGTTCTGCGCGTCGCGGCGTTGGCTGTTTTGGCGGTCCTGATCCATGGGCGCTACCACTCGATCGTCTCGATAGGCACGGGATTTTGCTGGACCGTCTCGCTCTCCACGCGGCCGCTCTTAAAGCGAATCAGGCGATCGGCCATGGGCGCGAGCGCGGAGTTGTGCGTGATGATGATGACCGTAATGCCCTGCTTGCGGCAGGTATCCTGCAGCAGCTGCAAGATCTGCTTGCCGGTTTTATAGTCGAGCGCGCCCGTGGGCTCGTCG
>DBFOIV010000124.1:0-31129 GCA_048489175.1 Collinsella sp.
GCATGGGGGCACCGGACTCCACAGCCCCTCCACCTGCGGAAACGAAGTGATGGCCAGGTGCCGGGAGCTATTTCCGCGTTGCGCTAGCTGCGGAAACGCGGGGTCCGTTCAGGCTGTTGCGTTGAGATTGAAAATCAACCGCCATGATCCCTTGGGGACGCTCTAGCTGCCGGCACCGGCAACGGAAACGCCGATGTTTTGACAATGCCAGCGAGCGGGCACCAGAGCGAACAAATTGGCATGAAAAGAGGACGGCATAGACCTTCTGGTCATGCCGTCCTCTTTGAATGACAAGTTGTCGCTCTGGTGCCCGCGCAGCGTCGACCAGTTACGGAGTTTGGTAAAACGCCGTAACTACTAAGACTCGATATAGTCCTTCAGCTTGCTGCTGCGGCTCGGGTGGCGGAGCTTGGCCAGGGTCTTGGACTCGATCTGGCGGATGCGCTCGCGCGTGACGCCAAACTCGCGGCCGACTTCCTCGAGCGTACGGGGATGTCCGTCGACAAGGCCAAAGCGCAGCTCGATAACCTTGCGCTCACGATCGGCAAGCGAATCGAGCACCTGGGTGAGCTGCTCCTGCAGCATGGAGAAGCTGGCCGCATCGGGCGGAACGATGGCCTGGGAGTCCTCGATGAAGTCGCCCAGCTGAGAATCCTCTTCCTCGCCGATGGGGGTCTCGAGCGACACGGGCTCCTGCGAGATCTTCTGAATCTCGCGGACACGGTCGGCGCTCATGTCCATCTCGGCACCGATCTCCTCAGGGGTCGGGTCGCGACCCAGGTCCTGAAGGAGCTGGCGCTGCACGCGGACGAGCTTGTTGATGGTCTCGACCATGTGCACGGGAATACGGATGGTACGGGCCTGGTCGGCGATAGCGCGCGTAATAGCCTGACGGATCCACCACGTGGCGTACGTGGAGAACTTAAAGCCCTTCTGATAGTCGAACTTCTCGACGGCGCGGATCAGACCGAGGTTGCCCTCCTGGATCAGGTCCAAGAACAGCATGCCGCGACCGACATAGCGCTTGGCGATGGAGACGACCAGACGCAGGTTTGCACTGATGAGCGCCTGCTTGGCTTCGAGGCCCACGTTCTCAATACGCGTAAGACGACGCATCTCGGCACGCGTGAGTTCGAGCTCACCAGCATCGGCAGCCTCGAGCTTCTCGGTGGCCTCAAGACCGGCCTCGATCTTCATGGCCAGATCGACCTCTTCGGAGGCGGTCAGCAGGTCGACCTTGCCGATCTCCTTGAGGTACATACGGACCGGGTCGCCGGTCAGCATCACCGTGGAGGCGTCGATGCCGCGCACGCGCGAACGCGAACGGGACGTGCGCACGGTGCGCTTCTTCTTGCTCTTGGAAGAACCCATCTCGGCGTCGGCCTGGCGGGCCATCTTGAGCTCATGATCGTCGAGCGAGCCGGAATCGTGCTCGTCGTCGTCATCGAAATCGTCGGTATCGGTATCGTTATCGTCATCGTCGACGTCCATGGGGGCGTCGTCGTTACCGCTCGCGGAGATAATCTGGATGCCGCTGTTGCGCAGCGCGGAATACACCGCGGTGAGCTGCTCGTCAGAAACATCGATATCCTTCAGGGCGACCTGAATCTCGTCCTCGGTTACCGAAGTCCTGTTTGAGCCGTTGCCCATGAGCTTTGCAACGTAGGATTCCAGCCCAGTACCCGTGCTCTCAGTCTTTTTTGGCACAGATTCTCCCTTCATAGTCCACAGGACTCAATACTTTAGCACACACATTGACGTCTATACCCAAAAAGAGGACTGGATATAGGCGAGAATACGCTGGTTGACCACAACATCTAGGCTTGTTCGGTGCCCGCGGCCTCCAGGCCGATCAAACGGAACGGGTCCGCCACGCCGCCGATCGACTTTTGCAGCTCGCGTTGACGCTGCGAATCCTGCGCGGCCTGAACGGTCAGCGCGCGACGGGCCTCATCATCGAGTGAACGGTCCTGGCGCAGCTTGGCCTGTGCGGCACGCATACGGCGCTTGATGGTGTAGAGCTCGAGCGTATCGAGCATAAACACGATGTTCGTCTCGGTGGGGTGCTTGCTCGTCGCCGAGATGCGCCCGGCACTCACAAGCGTTGCCGCATCGGGACACACTGAGCGCGCCGCATCCATGCAGGTTGCAGGATCGGTTCCCGGTGGCATTGCCAGAACGGCCCATGCGATGGACTCGTGACGTGGGTCAACCCACTCGATGGAGCAGATGCGGTCGGCATACGTGCGGAACAGGTCGGGGTAGCTCGTGAGCATGGTCAGCAGCTCGCGCTCCCCTGCCAAGGACTTACGCTCAAGATCGGTAAGAATCACCGGCGCTGCCGCAGCCGGTGCGCCCGAACCATCAGCCACAGGAGCAGCGCCCATACCATCAGGTACGTCAATCGGCGGAAGATTGTCGACGACCTCCACGGGCGCGGCACCGTAGGCATCGAGCGGGACGTAGTCGTACGGCTCTTCTTCGACCGGTGCGGACACCGGCGGCGTCGCGCCCGATGCCCAAGCTCCGCGACCGGCATCGCGAGAGCCCGACGCGCGACCGCCCGCGCTACCAGATCGCTCAGCCTGCGCCCGCTGGCGTTCATAGTTCTGTTCGCGGCGGCGCTCCGCATCCTCGCGCTTGGCGACGTCGCGAAACACGCGGCCCGAGCTCGCGCGCACGGTCTCCAGATCCAAACCCAACAGATCGGCAATCTGAATAAAGTACGTATCGATCATGTAGCTATCGCGCAGCGGATAGATGAGCGTGAGAGCGTCCTCCAGCGCCTTGGCTCGACCGCCCGGAGTGGTGATGTCGCTCGACTCCTGCAGCGAACGGTAGACAAAGTCCATGAGGGGCTCGGCCGCGTCAATGCGCGCCTGCAGCTCCTGGCCACCATGCGCGGTGATGAACTCCATGGGGTCGTTGCCGTCGGGCAGCACCACGCAGCGCAGGTCCATCGAATCCTGCTCGATAAACTGAATCGCGCGGCGAGCGGCCTTTTGACCGGCGGCGTCGCCATCGAACATATATACAATGCGCTTGGCAAAACGGGTGAGTGTCTTTACGTGATGCTCCGTCAGCGCCGTGCCCAGGGTGGCGACGACGTTTTTGATCCCTGCCTCCCAGCAGGCGATGCAGTCGGTATAGCCCTCCACCACAATGGCGGTATCCTGCGCGACGATAAACTCCTTGGCCCAGTTAAAGCCGTAGAGGTTTCGCTTTTTATGGAACACGCTCGTCTCGGCCGTGTTGAGGTACTTGGGCTGACCATCGCCCATGATGCGCCCGCCAAAGGCGATATTGTGACCCTGCTCATCAAAGATGGGAAACATCACACGGTCGTAAAAGCGGTCCGCGAGCTGTCCGCGCCCGCGGCTCACGGCCACGTTGGCGTCGATCATCTCCTGCGGGGTAAAGCCCGCCTGCGACAGATGCGATACCAGCGCGTTGCGACCCGGCGCAAAGCCCAGGCAGTAGCGGCGACAGACATCTCCGCCCATGCCGCGGCTGGCAAAGTACTCGCGCGGACGGCTGTCCTTACCGCGCATAAGCATGGTGTGGTAGAACTGAGCCGTCTCGGCGCACAGGTCATAGATGCGGGCGCGCTTAGTGCCGCGATCGCGCTGCGCACCGGTATCGTGCAGCTCGATGCCCGCACGATCAGCCAAATAGCGGATCGACTCGGGAAAACTCAGGTTCTCGCGCTTCATGATATAGGTAAAGACGTCGCCGCCCTCGCCGCAGCCAAAGCAGTGCCACACCTGCGTAGCAGGGATAATGTGAAACGATGGGGTCTTTTCGCCATGAAACGGGCAGCAGCCCCAAAACTCATGGCCGCGGGGCTTGAGCTCAACCGTTTCCTGCACGATGGCAACCAGGTCCGACGCCGCGCGTACCTGATCTTTTTCCTCATCGCTAATCACGGATACTCACCCCCTGCTCACCCAAGTTATGACGGATATCGTCGATATTACCCTCGACGGTCGCGATCAACTCGTCCAGGGAATCGAACACGCGAGACGGACGCAGCCAGCGCGTAAACGCCAGCGACACCGAGGCGCCATACAGGTCGCCCGCATAGCCGATCAAGTTGGCCTCGAGATGCGCCGAGGCGGCATCATCGGCATAGGTCGGCGGCAGGCCGACGTTAACGGCAGCAGGCCATACGGTATCGTCGACCAGCGCCAGACCCTCATAGACGCCATCGGCAGGCACTTGGATGCCGTCGGGCACCTGGATGTTTGCCGTGGGAAAGCCCATGTCGGAGCCCTCGTGACGGCCAGCCGCCACAACGCCGCGCAGCATATAGGGACGGCCGAGAAGCTCTGCGGCCAGCTCCACATGACCCTGACCCAGCTCATGGCGGATACGCGTGGCGCAGATGGACTGCCCGTTAACGCAGAGCAGGTCGTGACCGTAAACGTCAACCCCACGCCCGGTACCCCAGGCACGCATCTCGGCAACGCCCGAAGCGCCGCCGCGGCCGAGCCTAAAGTCGCTGCCTACACGAATGGAGCGAATATCGACAACGCGCGACAACAGCGCCAGAAACCCGACATGGTCGAGTGCCGCCACGGCGGGCGTAAAGGGAACGGCCACCACCGCATCGACCCCGATTTGAGCCAAGGCATGCAGGCGGTCGGCCGTCGTCATCAATTTTTGGGCGGGCAACGGACTCACCACGACGTCCGGATCAGGATCGAAGGTGATCACGACCGCTTTGCTGCCGTGATCGTGCGCATCGCGAATAACCGCGTCGATCAGCTCTTGGTGCCCACGATGTACGCCATCGAACACGCCAATGGCAATAGACGCGGCACCCAAGGACTCGCATCCATCAAATGCATCGGCAGAAACAATACGGGCCTCATCTAACTCACCCGCGAAAAAAATACGCGCGAGCTCGTGGGGCGCCAGCATCATCGAACACCGCCGATCGCCTGCGGAAAGACGTGCTCCATCACAAAGCGGCCGCCCTCGATACGAGCAAGCGCCTTCAATCCACCATCGAGCACGAGCGCGAACGGCGCCTTCGCCGTATCGAAATCCGCAAGCGCGCGTTCAACGGGAATGCGGCGGCCACAAAGCAGGTCGTCTGCAAGATTACCCGGCAAATCGACACGCGTGGCACCAAGGGCGGCGATGGGATCCAGAGCGAAGCCGGCAGCGGACTCGGCAGAGAGCTCCTCTACCGCATGACAGGCGCCAATGGAAACCACGCCGGAGGCCGTACGGCGCAGCGCGGAAATATGCGCAGCACTATCGCAGGCGCGACCCAGATCGCGAGCGAGCGCGCGAATGTAGGTGCCCTTGCTTACCGAAAACGCCACGGTCCAGACGCACGTATCGCCCTCGCCGCTCACGGCGATCAGGTCGGCGGCATAGACCTCGACGGGGCGCGGAGGCAAGTCGACCGCATTGCCCTCGCGAGCACTCTTATAGGCGCGAACACCATTGACCGAGATGGCCGAAAAAGCTGGCGGCACCTGCAACTGCGGGCCAAGCATAGCGGCAAGCTGCTCACGGGCGTAAGCGAGATCGTGCAACTCGGGGGCAACGGGCACCGTGCGAACGGCCTCGCCCTCCGCGTCATCGGTGTTGGTCTCGACGCCAAACGAAATGTCGGCGACATAACTTTTGGTATCGAGAGTTAGCATGCCCAGCAGACGGGTCGCCTGGCCCACGCCCACCACCATGACACCCGAGGCCATGGGGTCGAGCGTACCGGCATGGCCGACGCGTCGCTCATGGAGGGCACGCCGGCACTGCGATACCACGTCGTGGGACGTGCAGCCCACCGGCTTATCGACGGCGAGCAGCATATTCAATTGAGAAGGCGTACGACGAGCCATGTACCATCCAAAAAGTTAGAGCTCGACGGTCACCGAAGCGGGATCCTCCCCTACCAGCTCGGCCAGCATGGGAAGTGCCACGGCGAGCGTCTCGCGAATCGTTCCGTTGTTGGAAAAGCCGGCGGCGGCATGATGCCCGCCACCGCCAAAGTTGGCAGCGATCTCGGACACATCGAGGTCACCCTTGGAGCGCAGGTTGCCGCGCACCTTGGTATCGCCCTCGATGCCCTTTAGGAACAGGCAGACCTCAACGCCCATCACCGAACGCACCACATCGACCAGACCGTCGCACTCATCCGAAGTGACGCCGCAGGCCTCGAGGTCGCTCTGGTACGCATAACTATATGCCACGCGACCGTGCGCCACGGTCTTGATACGACCCATAACGATGGACTTGAGATGCAAGAACTCTACGCGCATGCTCTGGTAGACCTCGAGCGCGACGCGCGCCGGATCGGCACCGTGCGCGACCAGGCGCGAGGCGGCATGGAACGCAGCAGCATCGGCGTTTTGGTACTGAAAACGACCGGTATCGGTCACCAGGCCGCACAGCAGGCAGGTCGCGACACCGTTGCGAGCCACAATGCCGCAATTGTCCAAAAAGCGGTCGATGATCATGGCGCAGGCCGCGGCGCCGACGCACCTCAGGCTCAGCTCGGCAAATTCCTCGCGCGCCGGATGGTGATCGAAGCACACCACATGCGACGAGCGGCGGAGCACCTCGGCAGAGTTGTTCAGACGCTCGACGACCGGCACGTCCACCGAGATGAACAGATCCGGATTGCCGGTATACGCAGATGCCGGCACCAGACGGTCGGCGCCCTCCATAAAGCGGTAGATGCGCGGAACCGGGTCATCGTCTGCCAGCAGCAGGGCAATGTCCTTGTTGGGGAAAAACTTCATAAGCGATAAGCCCAGACCCAGCACGGAGCCCAGGGCGTCACCATCGGGAGACGTATGTCCCGAAATCGCAATGGAGGACGCATCCTCGATGAGCTCGAGGATGCGTCGCTGAATATCTGCAGACTCGCACGATGCGAGGTCGGCGGAATTACTCATCTAAAGCTGCCTCCTGGGCGGCATCCGCTATTGGATAGCCGTCCTCGTCCTTTTCGATCGCAAGCGTGGCGGGAACGTTTTCCAGCGCACGCGTGATGCGCTCGGCCTCATCGGTCGAGCGATCGATGCGAAAATCGAGCTCGGGCGTGACGCGCCAATCGAGCGAGCGGGCCAACAGGCTACGGATGCGGCCCTTGGCGCTGGCGAGCGCCTCCATGACCTCGTCGTAGCGGCTCGCGTCGCACGACACGTACACGCGCGCGAACGAGCGGTCCACCGCGACCTCGACCGCGGTCAGGGTGACCAGGTCGAGACGCGGATCGGAAACCTCAAAGAGCAGGATATAACCGAGCTTCTCGCGAAGCTGCTCGCCCAGACGGCGGGTTGCCTGCGTTTGCTTCATAGCGCTACCCCCCTACTCGGTACGGGCAACCTGGTCGATGCGGTAGCCCTCAATGGTGTCGCCAGGCTTGATGTCCTGGAAGTTCTCCAGGCCAATACCGCCCTCGGAGCCGCTCTTGAGGCTCTTGGCCTCGTCCTTGTAGTGGCGCATCGAGGCGATTTTACCGTTAAAGACCACGATGCCGTCGCGCACCAGGCGTACGGAATCGGTCGCGGCGATCTCGCCCTCTTCGACGCGGACACCGGCGGCGATGCCGACTTTGGGCACCTTGAAGGTGTCCAGGACGGTCGCAGTGCCCGTGGAGACATCAACCTCGGTGGGCTTGAGCATGCCGATACGGGCAGCGTCGAGGTCCTCGAGGCACTTGTAGATGACGTCGTAGCAACGGATCTCGACGCCCTCGCGCTCGGCGGCGGAGCGGGCCTTGCCGTCGGGACGGACGCCAAAGCCGATGATGATGGCGTTGGAGGCGTCGGCCAGGACGACGTCGGTCTCGTTGATGGCGCCGACCGCGGAGTGAATCGTGTTGATGCGCACCTCGGACTGGTCCATCTTGTCGAGCGAATCCTGAAGAGCCTCGATGGAGCCCTGGACGTCGGCCTTGATGATCAGGTTGAGCTCCTTGACCTCGGCGTCGGCGATGGTCTCGAAGAGGTTCTCGAGCGTCACGTGCTTCACACGGCTCTGCTCCTCGATACGGGCCTTGAGCGAACGCTCGTCGGCCAGCGCACGCGCCTCACGCTCGTCCTCGAACACGCGGAACTCATCGCCGGCGTTGGGGACGGACTGCAGGCCCAAGATCTCGACGGCGTCGGAGGGACCGGCCTCGGTGACGGCGTTGCCCTTGGGGTCGAGCATGGCACGGACGCGGCCATAGGTGAGGCCGGCGACTAGCGTGTCGCCCACGCGCAGGGTGCCGCGGGTCACGAGCACGGTGGCAACCGAGCCGCGGCCCTTGTCGAGCTTAGCCTCGAGGACGTTACCCGATGCGAACGTATCGGGGTTGGCCTTGAGCTCGAGCACGTCGGCCTGGAGCAGCACGGTCTCGAGCAGGTCGTCGATACCGATCTTCTGCTTGGCCGAGATGTTGACGAACATGTTCTGTCCGCCCCACTCCTCGGGGATGATGCCGTACTCGGTGAGCTCCTGGCGCACGCGGTCGGGGTTGGCGCCCGGCTTATCGATCTTGTTGACGGCGACGACGATGGGAACGCCGGCGGCCTTGGCGTGGTTGATCGACTCGATGGTCTGGGGCATGACGCCGTCGTCGGCAGCTACGATCAGGATGACGATATCGGTCACCTTGGCGCCGCGGGCACGCATGGCCGTAAAGGTGGCGTGACCGGGGGTATCGATGAAGGTGATCTTGCGGTCGTTGATCATGACCTGCGAAGCGCCGATGGCCTGGGTAATGCCGCCCGCCTCGCCGGCAGCGACGCCGGTGTGACGGATGGCGTCGAGCAGGCTCGTCTTGCCGTGGTCGACGTGACCCATGACGGTGACGACCGGGGCACGCGGTTTAAGATCGGCGGGGTCGTCGTAGAACGAGAAGGTGTTCTCCTCCTCGGGGGTGATGATCTTGATCTGGCGACCCAGGTCGTCGGCAACGAGCTCGACGAGGTCATCGGACATGGACTGCGTCATGGTAAGCGGCGTGCCCAGCAGGAACAGGCGCTTGATGATGTCGTTGGCCGGAACGTCGAGCGCCTCGGCGAGCTCCTGGACGGTAACGCCCTGGGAGACCTTGATGGCGTCGAGGTCCTCGGGGTTCACGCCCTGGGCCAGCGCCTCCTCAATCTTGCGCTCTTCCTGAGCCTTTGCGGCCTCGCGCTCGCGCTTCTCCTTGCGCTTTTTGCGGCGACCAGTGGACTCGCGAGAGGCCTCCTCGACGGCGGCACGAGCCTCCTCGAGCACCTTCTCGCGGCTGTACTCCTCGGCCTCGCGAGCCATGCGGCTGTAGTGGTCCTCTTCGTTGTTGTGGCCGCCCTTGCGCTTCTTGCCCTTGCCCTGCTTGTCGGGGTTGGGGAAGTCCATGCCAGCAGCGACGTTGTTGCTGGCGTTGGTGCGATGGCTGTGCGGACGGCTCTCGGAGACGTTGCGCTCGGAGTTGCTGTCGGAGGCGTTGCGATCGTTACGACGGCCACCGCGACGGTCGTTGTTGCCGCCACGACGGTTGCCGCGCTCGGCGGCGCGCTCGGCCTTGGCCTTCTCCTCGGCGTCCTTCTTCTCCTTGAGCACGGTCTCCTGTGCGGCAATCTGGTCGAGCAGCGAACGGAAGCGCGAACCGGAGTCGGAAGCGGGAACGGCGCGGCGCTGGGCCTCGCGGGCAGCCTCCTCCTTCTCGCGGGCAAGGCACTCCTGCTCAGCCTTCTTCTTAGCCTCGGCCTCGGCGCGGGCGGCCTCCTCGGCAGCCTGGGCGGCGGCGAACTGGCGGCGCTCCTCCTCGCGTGCCTTCTCGGCGGCGATGCGCTCGCGCTCTGCCTCGGCAGCGCGTGCTGCCTCCTCGGCGGCAGCGGCCTGCTCCTCGGCCTGTTTAGCGGCCTCGACTTCCTGGGCGCGGGCCTCGATCACCGAGGCGAGCTGCTTGCGGACCATAGCGACGTAGGCGTCCTCCAGGGCGGAGGAAGCGGACTTAGCGGGAATCTTCATTTCGGCGAGATGACCCATCAGTTCCTTGGAGGTCATGCCGAACTCTTTGGCCAGGGTGGACACACGGACTTTTGCCATATGACTTCACCTACCCTTTCTGGCACCTTGGGTGCCTAGAGACTGAACGAGCGTGGGGTATGCGCTGGGACCTGCCCGGCGCGACCGCGCGCTAGATCAGGTCCTCCGCATCATCGAAGGCGTCGGTGTCATGGACACCGCAGAAACGGGAGCCGGGACGGGCCTGGTTGCGGCACTGGATGCCGTCCTCGGACACGAACTCGCAGCGACGGACGTCGTCGTCCTCCTCGTCACCGATCAGGTCGGCGGCGGGCTCCTCGTGAACGGGAACGTTCTTGAGGATGTCGGCGGCAAGGGTCTCGGACTTAATATCGATGTGCCAGCCGGTCAGGCGCGCGGCGAGGCGGGCGTTCTGGCCCTCCTTGCCGATGGCGAGCGAAAGCTGGTCATCGGGCACGATGACGCCGGCATAGGCCTTCTCCTCGTCGATAAGGACGCGGGTGACCTTGGCAGGCGACAGGGCGTTGGCAACGTAGACGGCCGGATCGGCATCCCACAGGATGACGTCGACGCGCTCGCCACGGAGCTCGCCCACGACGGCGCGAACACGGCTGCCCTTGGGGCCGACGCAGGCGCCCACGGGATCCAGGCGATCGTCGAGCGAATGGACGGCGACCTTGGAGCGCTGGCCGGGCTCGCGGGCAATCGACTTGATCTGGACGGTGCCCTCATAGATCTCGGGCACCTCCTGCTCAAACAGACGACGCATGAGCTCGGGGTGGGTGCGGGAGATGACAATCGGCGGACGGCTGTGCTCGCCACGCACCGGCTGCAGGTTGGAGTTGGGGTCGCGAACGTCGATGATCACGGCCTTGATGTGCTGGTTGTGCAGGTAGCGCTCGCCCATCGGACGCTCGTTGCGCTCGTTCTCGTAACGGCGCTGGTCGAAGTGCGGAAGCTCGGCCTCGACGCCCTCGCGAATCTTGACGATCGTGAAGTCGGGCGTGGACTGCAGCACGGTACCGCTGATGAGGTCACCGATGCGGCCGGAGAACTCCTCGTAGATCTGCTCGCGGGCGGAGTTGCGCACGATGGCGTTGATCTCGGCCTTGGCGTGCTGGGCGGCGATGCGGCTCGTGTTCTTGGGAGTGACGTCGATCTCCTCGAACTCGGTGAAGTTGCCCTCCTCGTCCATGGAATCGTCGATCGGCTCCAGACGGTAGACGTAGATCTTACCGGTGGTGCGGTCGATAGTCACCTTAGCGCCCCACTCAAGATGCAGGATCTCGGCATAGCTCTTGGCGAGCGACTGCTCCAGGCGGTCGATCAGGTAGAGCTGGTCGATGTGCTTCTCCTGGCAAAGCTCCATCAGGGCGGACATCATGTCGGATGCTGCCATCTTACTTTCCTTCCTTCGCGGGCTTGAAGTCATAGGTGGGCTTCAACTTGCACTTCTTAACATCAGAGAAATCGAGGGTAACGGACTCGCCGTCCTCGAGCTCGAGGGTCACGTTCGTCTCGGTGGCGGCGGCAATCTTGCCGGCGTACTTGCGACGGCCCTCGGTGGCGGTGGAGGTGAGCTCGCAGTTCTCGCCCACAAAGCGGGCAAAGTCACGCGGGCGGCGCAACGGGCGCGCCATACCCGGGCTCGACACCTCGAGCGTATAGCTCGAAGAGATGGGGTCGAGCTCCTCAATCACATCGCCGACCCATTTGGTGTTGGCCGTGACGTCATTGAGCGACAGGCTCTGACCCTCGGCACCCTCGATACGCACACGCACGCAGGGGGCCTTGGTGGCACCCACGAGCTCAACGTCGACGATGTCGATATCGTGCTGGGGAGCAACGGCCTCGAGCGCGTCGATGATCGCCTGCTCGGTCTTGGTCTTGACCATTGCGGCACCTCCATCCATACAAAAAAGAAGCGGGGCCGAAACCCCACTTCTTTCAATTACAACTTCATTTGCAAGCAAACTATACCAATACCTGCACAAACGTGCAACCACAACACAAACCCGCAGGTCAGCGTGAGCACAGGTTCTCCACAAGAAATGGATAATTGGGTGTTGTCGCAAGTATCCATAACCAAAGCGAGGGGCGACTCCCTGCGGAATCGTCCCTCGCTTTTTCATGTCAGCTATGCGCGCAGCGCTTACTTGACCACCAGGTTAACCAGCTTGCCGGGCACGCAGATGGCCTTGACGACCGTCTTGCCCTCAAGCCACTTGGCAACGGCTTCCTCAGCGGCAGCCTGCATCTCCTCGTTGGAGGCGTCGCGGGCGACGTCAATGCGGCCACGGACCTTGCCGAGCACCTGTACGACGATCTGCACCGTGTCCTCGATGGACTCGGCCAGGTCGAACTCGGGCCAGGCGGCGGTGTAGGCGTTGCCCTCGCAGCCGAGGGCCTCGTGCCACAGCTCGTCGGCCCAAAACGGGCAGATGGGCGCCAGGACGCTCACGATATCCTTAGCCACGCCATAGCACAGCGCCTTGTCACGGGAAGCGCCCTCAGTGGCATTGAGGTAAGCGCTCGCCGCGTTGACGAGCTCCATGACAGCCGAGATCGCGGTGTTGAACTGGCCGCGATCGAAGTCCTCGGTGCACTTGGCGATGGTGCGATGACGCTCGCGATAGAGCTTCATCGCAACCTCGTCGAGCGCGGACTTGTCGAAGGCCACGTTAGCGTCACCGGACTGGACGAGTTGCCAAACGATACGCCAAGCGCGCTTGATGAAGCGGTTGGCGCCCTCGACGGCCTTGGGATCCCAGTCGAAGTCCTTCTCGGGCGGGGCGATAAACAGGATCGCCAAACGCATGGTGTCGGCGCCGTAGGGCTCGATGACCGAGCTCGGGGGCACGACATTGCCCTTGGACTTGGACATGGTGTCACCGTTCTCGTCCTTAACCATGCCTTGGCACAGTAGGTTGGTGAAGGGCTCGTCCACGCTCAGCAGGCCCAGGTCGCGCAGGGCCTTGGTAAAGAAACGGCTGTAGAGCAGGTGCAGAATGGCATGCTCGATGCCACCGATGTAGTTATCGACGGGCATCCAACGGTCGGCGGCTTCCTTGGAGAAGGGCAGCTCGGTGTTGTGCGGATCGGTATAGCGCAGGTAATACCAGCTGGAGCAGGTGAAGGTGTCCATGGTATCGGTCTCGCGCTTGGCCGGGCGACCGCAGACCGGGCAGGTGGTCTCGTAGAACTCCTTGCACTCGGCGAGGGTCTCGCCTGCGCCCAGGTCCAGGTACTCGGGCAGCGTCACCGGCAGCTGATCCTCGGGCACGGGCACGATGCCGCAGTGCTCGCAGTGGATGGCCGGGATGGGGTTGCCCCAATAGCGCTGACGGGAAATGAGCCAGTCGCGCAGACGGAACTCGACCTTGCGACGACCACAGCCCATGGCCTCGAGGTCGGCCACGATGGCAGCCTCGCCCTCGGAGTGCTTACCGCCGCGCATGCCGGTGTACTTGCCTGACTGGACGAGCGTGCCCTCGGCAGCGTGAGCGCAATCCCAGTCGACGGTCTCGGCATGGAAGGTATCGATGGTCTCGCCGCTGGCCTCGACGGCAGCGCGATCGTCATCGTCCAGGATGATCGGCACGATCGGCAGGTCGTACTTACGGGCAAACTCAAAGTCGCGCTGGTCGCCACAGGGAACGGCCATGACGGCGCCGGTGCCGTAGTCGGCAACGACATAATCGGCAACCCACACGGGGACCTTCTCACCGTTGACGGGGTTTACCACATAGCGGCCCGTGAAGGCACCGTGCTTCTCGAGGGTGCCCTGGGCACGCTCGACGGCAGAGATATGCTTGGAGTCCTCGACGATCTTGGTGACGGCCTCCTCGTACTCCGTGCCCTCGACGAGCTCGTGCAGGCCGGCGTACTCGGGAGCCAGGACAAAGAAGGAGACGCCAAAAAGGGTATCGGCACGCGTGGTGAAGACGGTGATCTTGCCCTCATCGCCCTCGATGGGCTCGCCATCCTGGTCGCACAGGGTAAAGTCGACCTCGGCGCCCTCGGAGCGACCGATCCAGTTGGCCTGCATCTGCTTGACGCGCTCGGGCCAGCCGGGGAGCTTCTCCAGGTCGTCGAGCAGCTCCTGGGAGTACTCGGTGATCTTGAAGTACCACTGCTCAAGGTCGCGCTTCTCGGGCTCGGTGCCGCAGCGCCAGCACTTACCCTCGGTGACCTGCTCGTTGGCCAGAACGGTCTTGCAGTTAGGACACCAGTTGACCGGGTTCTTCTTGCGGTAGACCAGGCCCTTTTCCCACAGCTTCTCAAAGATCCACTGACCCCAGCGGTAGTAGTCGGGGCTGCAGGTCTTGACCATGCGATCCAGATCGTAGGAGAAACCCATGCGCTTCATCGTGGCGAGCGCCTGGTCCATGTTCTTATACGTCCAGGCAGCAGCCTGCGTGTTGTGCTTGATGGCGGCGTTCTCGGCGGGCAGGCCAAAGGCGTCAAAGCCGATGGGGTGCAGCACGTCGTAGCCGCGCATGCGGGCCTGACGGGCCATGGCATCGCCGATGGTGTAGTTGCGCGCGTGGCCCATGTGCAGGTCGCCCGACGGATACGGGAACATCTCGAGCACGTACTTCTTGGGCTTGCTGTCGTCGGTGTCGACGGCAAAGAGGTTGGAATCCTCCCAGGCCTTCATCCACTTGGACTCAATGGCCTGCGCGTCGTAGGCAGGAATCTCGTCCTTATGATCTGTGCAATCGCACATATCAGCTCCTTTGTTATCTCGGTTGGGGCGGGGCGTTCTTACCTTTACTCGCTGCTGCGGACAGTCCTGCGCAAGACGAAGAGCACATTTAGTGCTCTTCTTTGCGTGCGGAACTTGCAGCGAGCAAAGGTAAGAACGCCCCGCCACATCGTTAACTCGCATGATGATAGCAAATACGACAAGCGAGATGCCTGCGACTTGCAGGCATCTCGCTTTATCTAAATAACGTGGTTGAAACTCAACCTTTATGTGAGGCTCTTACCTTATCGATAAGATACGGACTGCTGAGAATCCTTCACGACTACATCGTGGGCGCCGCCTTCGACGATGGAGGTGGAGCTGACCAGGGTCAGGCGTGCCTTTTCCTGGAGCTCGGGGATCGAGAGGGCACCGCAGTTGCACATCGTGGACTTAACCTTGTAGAGCGTGCCGCCCACGCCGTCCTTGAGGGAGCCAGCGTAAGGCACGTAGGAGTCGACGCCCTCGACGAAGCTGAGCTTCGCGGCGCCGCCCAGGTCGTAGCGCTGCCAGTTGCGGGCACGCGCGGAACCCTCACCCCAGTACTCCTTCATGTACTGGCCGTTGACGTTGACGCGCTCGGTCGGGCTCTCGTCGAAGCGGGCGAAGTAGCGGCCCAGCATCATAAAGTCGGCGCCCATGGCAAGGGCGAGCGTCATGTGGTAGTCGTAGACGATGCCACCGTCGGAGCACACGGGCACGTAGACGCCGGTCTCCTCGTAGTACTCATCGCGAGCACGGCAGACGTCGATCAGCGCGGTGGCCTGGCCACGGCCAATGCCCTTGGTCTCGCGGGTAATGCAGATGGAACCGCCGCCGATACCGACCTTGATAAAGTCGGCACCGCAGTCTGCCAGGAAGCGGAAGCCCTCGGCGTCAACAACGTTACCGGCACCGACCTTGACGTCCTCGCCGTAGTTGGCGCGGATCCACTCAATGGTGCGCTTCTGCCACTCGCTGAAGCCCTCGGAAGAGTCGATGCACAGGACGTCGGCGCCGGCCTCGATGAGCAGCGGCACGCGCTCGGCATAGTCGCGGGTGTTGATACCGGCGCCGACCATGTAGCGCTTGTCGCCGTCGAGCAGCTCGTTGGGGTTGGTCTTGTGGCTGTCGTAGTCCTTGCGGAAGACGATGCCCATAAGGTGATCGTTGTCGTCGACGATGGGAAGGGCGTTGAGCTTGTTGTCCCAGATGACGTCGTTGGCAACCTTGAGGCTAATGTTCTTGTCGCCCACGATAAGCTGCTCACGCGGGGTCATGAACTCAGAGACCTTCGTCTGGTGGTCATCGCGACTGGGGCGATAGTCACGGCTGGTGACGATGCCCAGGAGCTTACCCTTGGGAGTGCCGTCGTCGGTGACCGGCATGGTGGAGTGACCGGTCTTCTCCTTGAGCTCGATGACCTGCTCCATGGTCATGTCGGGGGTCAGCGTGGAATCAGACTGAACGAAACCAGCCTTGTGATCCTTGACGGCCTTGACCATAGCGGCCTCGGACTCGGCGCTCTGGGAACCGTAAATGAAGGACAGGCCACCCTCGGTAGCGAGCGCGACACCCATGTCGACGCCCGAGACGGACTGCATGATGGCGGAAACCATGGGGATGTTCAGGGTGATTGCCGGCTTCTCACCGCGCTTAAAGCGGGTTAGCGGCGTCTTGAGAGAGACGTTGTTGGGGATGCACTGCGAGGACGAGTAACCAGGGACCAGCAGATACTCCGAAAACGTGTGGGACTCACCGGGAAAGAACGTAGCCATGTTTCTCCTTTTTCCATGCGACCGGTCGGCTGCAGGCCTCGTAGGACCCAGCCCAACCTTGGGCGCCCAATACTGGGGAAGTATCTTAACGCACTTTGGCTGCTACAATGCATAATTTAAGAAGAGCACACGAGGGTTTGACGCAGGCTTTGCGTTTGCCCAGCAAACACTTTAGCGGGAAGACGTGGAGCGTATGAAGTACAAGACGACGGCAAAGTTGGTCATTCAAGCGTGCGACAAGGATTTGCCGGGCGTGTTCGGCCACGGCTGCGTCTTGCTGCTGCAGGGTATTGCCCGCGAGCACTCGCTCAACCGCGCCGCCAAGAGCATGGGTATGGCGTATTCCAAGGCCTGGCGCATCGTGAACGAGGCCGAAGGTCAGCTGGGCTGCAAGCTCATCGAGCGCGACGGCGCGCGCGGATCAACGCTCACGCCGGCCGGCGAGCGTGCCATCGAGGCCTACGAGACGCTGCAGGCCGACATCAACAACGTCATCGCCACAAAAGCCGACGCCCTCATCGCCAGCATCAAAAAGTAGCTAATTTGGGACGGGGCTTTTTTAGCTGCACAACCCCTTCTCATAAGTTGCGGTGAAATAGGGACTGTTTATGCGGTTAAAGCCGTAAATCAATCCCTATTTCACCGCAACTTATGGAGTCGAGGATGATTTAGCTAGTTGCGGAGGGCGTTGTCTAGGGTGGCGGCCACGATCAGGGGGTTGTCGGTGCCGGCGAAGAGGCGGATGGTGCTCCCCTGCTTGCCACGTGGAGCCGAAAGGCGCGTTGTTGGGCCGCCTGCGGGTGATGTGCGGAATTCATCCGGCAGCATGCTGAAGAATTCGCCCGCGGTGCAGTCCATCAGGTCAAATTCAACTGCCGGGCCAAAGCCGTGCTCGAGGATTCCCGTTGCAACCGCGTGGTCGGGATGCGAGGTCAGCCCAGGATAGCGCACGCCGTGCACTATCTCGTTCGCGGCCAAATACTCGGCCAGTGCACGCGCGCGGTCGAAGTGTGCCTGCATGCGGGTGTCGAGCGTATCGAGCCCGTGCTCTAGAACCTCAGCCTCATCGGAGGACAAGTCGAGTGCGGCCAATCCGCACCCCTCGAGCAGCGCATGCGCGCACTCGGCAGCAGCATCCACACGATGGCGCTTGAGCTGCGAGCGTGCGACCGATACGGCAACGAGCTTGCGAGGAGCCTTACCGGCGCACACACGGTCGAGTGCTTCAAGCGACAGGACGGCACCCAAACGCAGCGGATCGCACCCAAAGAGGCCAGCCACGGTGTTATCCACTACGAGCAGCGCATGAGCCTCACGCGCTGCGCGGCCTAACGCACGAAGATCGGGAACGAGCAAACCAAACCCGCCGATAGAGTTGACGAACCACCACAGGTGCGGCCCCTCGGCATCAAACGAAGCATCAAAGCCCTCGGACGCAGCAGCAAACGCGGCAGCCGACGGCTCCCCCACCATAGCCACGTCGCAGGCATCAAAGCCGTGCGCAAACGCATCGGCAAAGTCGTCCGCAAAGGCAACCAGACGATCACCGGGACGCACAATCCCCAACAGAGACAGCGCCGCCGGCACATGCGGGGTCGCAACAAGACGCGCCTCACGCGAGCCGGCCCTCAAAGCCCAAGCCTCTTCTAGCTGCTGTACATCCACAAGGCACCGTCCCTTCATAAACAAAAACCCACGATGCGGGTGTTCCCCGCATCGTGGGCAACGGCTGCAGTATAGCGCCGATATGCGACAAATCGCCTAGATGTTGAGCGTGTGATAGTTCACGCTCGCACCCGGAGCGTCAATGGTCACGCCATAGGCCTCGGGATAGATGCGCGTCGAGAATACGAGCGAGCCATCGTTCACAAACACCTCGACCGACGAGGCATCGCCGACAATGCGAACGTTACGAACCTCGTCGACGGGCTCCCAGCGCACGGTACGCCCGCAGCCGGCAGAAGCGCGACTCTCATCGGTAAATCGCATCTCAAAGCGCGCGGGCAGTTCGCCCTCGGCGGGCATAAACGCCAGCTTCAGCTCGCCATCAACGATCGCGGTAAACGCGCCGTCGACACCGTCGACAACAACGTCAAAGCAGGTATCGTCGGCAACCTCCAACGAGCCCTCCCCCACACGCACCGAGGCATAATGGTGCTCAATCTCGCGCGCCGGCTGCTGCAGCACCACGCCGCCGGCACCGGCTGTAAGCTCGCGCGGCACCGTCATGCAGTGCTGCCAGCCGCACACCACGGTGGGCGCGTTGCCATAGGTCGGCTCATCGGGCATGCCCATCCAGCCGATCAAAATGTGGCGACCGTCCTCGGACGTAAACTCCTGCGGAGCATAGAAGTCAAAACCGGCGTCCCACAGGCGGAACTCGCCCAGCTCATAGGCACCGTCACCACCGGTGATGTCACCCGTTACAGGCAAGTAGCCAGCGGCATACACATTACCGCGGTCCCAACGACCGCCCTCGAGCCCCTGGGGCGAGAAGGACAGCCATTTCGCCGGTACACCGCCATCCGTCTCAATCTCCAGATACCCCGGGCATTCCCACATAAACCCAAAACGCTCGGGCGTAGACACACGGCTCTCGAGCTCCCAGCTCAGCATATCGGCCGAGCCGTACACCAAGATCTCGCCCACATCACGACCGGCGCCCTCGCCATGCATGGCGCAAAAACGGCTCTCGACATGCGGCCCGTCCACGCGACGACGCGCGCCCAGCACCATGTGGTAACGCCCATCATCATCGCGCCACACCTTGGGGTCACGCACGTGGCAGGTCAAATCCTCGGGATAATCCTCGGAAGCCAGCACCACGCGCTTTTGGCTAAACGTCTGTCCATCGGCGCTCTCGACATACACGGTATCGGCGCGACGGCCGGAGTTGACATAGTCAAAGACGCCGTCCGCATCGGAGAGCTTAACGTTGCCGGTATAGAGCACGCGAATGCGACCGTCCTCGACCAAAGCCGAGCCCGAGTACACGCCATGGCAGTCGAACGGCTCGTCGGGAAGCAGCGGCGCTCCAACATATTCCCAGTTCATAAGGTCGCGGCTTATGGCATGGCCCCACATCTTGACGCCGCCCTCAACATCAAACGGAGCATATTGAAAATAAGCGTGGAACACGCCGCCCGCCTGGCAAAGACCGTTGGGGTCGTTGAGCCAACCCGCCGGCGGCATAATGTGGAAGTGCTGGCCATACGCGCCATGACCGCACTCAGAGGCGGCAGCGTCAACAGCGGCAACCAGCTTTGCAAGGTCGCGACCAAGTGCATTAGACATATCAAAGTCCTAACGGATCGAAAGTAACAAGGCACCAGAGATCGGTACCAGATACGGGAAACGCCCGCGAGCATACAGCCCGCGGGCATCCCCTCAATCAAAAGCTCTTAGGCCTGCTCGGAAGCCTTGGGCTCGTCCTTGTACAGGACAAACGAGATGGCAAAGGACACGACCGCGGCAACCGCAAACATGATCGCGTACTGCACGGGCTGGGCCAGGCACAGCAGGATACCGAAGATACCCGTAACACCCGTGCCGGAGGCAGCCAGCGAAGTGAGCGCGCAGACCAGGGCACCGCAACCGCCGCCGATGCAGCCGGCGATGAAGGGCTTAAAGAAGCGCAGGTTCACACCAAAGATGGCAGGCTCGGTAATGCCCATGAAGGCGGACAGGGCCGAAGGAAGCGCCAGACCCTTGATCTTGGCATCGCGGGTCTTAAAGGCAACGGCGAGCGCGGCACCACCCTGGGCGATGTTGGCAGCGCTGGCGATGGGCAGCCAATAGGTCACACCGTACTGAGCGAGCTGGCCCAGATCGATGGCGGTGTACATCTGGTGGATACCGGTAACGACCGTGGGGGCATAGAACAGGCCGACGATAAAGGAACCGATGCCAAAGGGCAGGGTGAGCAGGGCCTGAATCAGACCGAGAATGGCGTTCTCGGCCCACACGAAGATGGGGCCGACGGCAACGAGGGTCACGAGCACGGTCACGAACACCGAGACGAGCGGGGTCACAAAGAGGTCGAACATCTCGGGAACGATCTTGTGCAGGCGCTTCTCGAGGAAGGCCAGAATAGCGCAGGCGATGACGATGGGGATAACGTGGCCTTGATAACCGACCCACTCAAAGCTGTACACACCGGGGATGACGTTGACCATGGTCTGCACGCCCTCGGAGGCAACCGTGTAGGCGCTCTGTAGCGAGGAGTTGATGAACGCACCACCGACAACGGCGCCCAGATACGGGTTGGCGCCAAAGGCCTTAGCGGCGGAGTAACCGATCAGGATCTGCAGAATGCCAAAGGACGTGCCCGAGACCAGGTCGGCAATCTTGTAGATAAAGTTATTGGTGTCGAGCGCGATAAAGCCGTTGGAGGCCATAAAGTTGAGGGCGCTCATAATGCCCAGCAGCAGACCCGAGGCCACGATGGCAGGGATGATGGGGGCAAAGACGTCGCCGAGCACCTTAATGGCGCGCATAAAGATGTTCTGCTGCTGCGCCGCGGCCTCCTTGACCTCGGCCTTGGTGGCGGCCTCGACGCCACTGAGCGCGATGAACTCCTCGTAGACCTTATTGACGGTGCCAGTGCCAAAAATAATCTGGAGCTGGCCCTGGGCTTCAAAGACGCCCTTAGCGCCGTCGATATTCTCGAGGGCCTCCTTGTCAACCTTCGCGTTATCGGCAATCACCAGGCGCAGACGCGTGGCGCAGTGTGCGGCCGAAACAACGTTGCCGGCGCCACCGATGTTGTCGAGCACCTCTTGGGCTGATTTGCGGTAGTCCATGACTTCCCTTTCCTCCAACGGGTGCATGCGCACCCGACTACCTTTGACACTTACACTGTAATCGTTTTCAGTTTCATATGTCTGTAATCGTTTTCATAGTAGGGTGAACGGTAGGAGAAAGCCGGCGAATGGTAGTTTTACCGCAAAAACAGGGGCCTCAAAGGCAGGCAGACATGCCCAAAGCCTAGACATTCATAAGTTGATGGCCGAGTTTGAGCGTCTTGAGACCGCTCTCCCCCTCCACGCCATCGAGCGTGTTGAGCAACATATTGGTCGCCTCGACGCCACTGGTCAGGTAGCCATAATGCACGGTGGGAATGCCGCCCGTCAGCGCGCGCAAAAACGCGTTGTCGCCAAAACCGCTCACGCGGTGAATACCCTCGCCCATGCCGCGAACCTCATCGATGGCACGCAGCGCGCCCGCCGCCATGGTGTCGGTCGCGCACGCGATAAACGAAACATCGGGGTCGACGGAAAGCAGTTCACGCGCCGCACCATAGCCCGAGTCGAGCGTAAACGAGCCCAGGCGAATCAAGGCGGCATCGAGCGGGTTGCCCGCGGCGCGCAAGCCGGCCTCAAAACCGCGACGGCGGTCATAACCGGCCGCGCGGTCCTCTTCGGTAACTCCAATATAGGCAATCTTGCCGTCCACGCGACCCGCAAGCGCATGGCCCAGCTCAAAGGCGGCCTCGTAATCGTCGTGATAGACGCACGCCGCGCCCTCAACATTCTGACCGATCAGCACGATGGGCACACGGCACGATTCAATCGCCCGACGGTGCTCGTCGGTAATCATGGTTGCTACCAGCACAATGCCATCGACCGGGTGGTTTTGGAATAAATCGAGGTATTCGAGCTCGCGATCGGGGGCATTGTCGGTATTGGCAAGCAACATCTGGTAGCCACGACGACCGAGCACCTGGCCAATGCCGGCGGTAATGCGGCTTACGGATTCCGAGTTGATTTTAGGCACGATGACGCCGATGAGCTTGGTGGAGCCGGTGCGCAGCGCGCGAGCCTGGCTGGACCGCACGTATCCGGTCAGCTCAATCGCTTGCTTAATGCGCTCGGCCTTATCCGCCGAGATATATCCACCGTTGAGGTAGCGCGAGACGGCGGCGCTCGAAACGCCCGCCAGCTCGGCCACATCTTTCATCTTTACCACGAGCACCCCTGACAACGAATTCACAAGCACCATGATAGCTGCCTTGCCAGCAAATTGAGTAAATAGAATTCCTGGTCGAGCAGATGCCCGCGCAGCGTCGAGCGGTCCGGCGTTTATTAAAACGCCGGAACCAAGTTATCCGTGGTATTCGCCGTTGTATTGGATGAGCGTCAGGTCCTCCACGCCGTCGAGCGCACGGATGGCGTCGGCATAGGGCATGTCCACGCCGTCCGAGAACACCTCGACGGCCATCTCCACCTTGTCGCCGCGCATGGTCTTAGACTTAACGGTGAACTTGGTGCGGCCAAAGGCACGCACAATGTCGTCGCCCGTGGTCTGACCCGTATAGTGGATAACCATCATGTACACGCGCGCCTTGTCCTGGTGCGTAGCGAAGCCGGCGATCATCACGACGATCACCACTGCCGCAAGCCCTACGAGCGCGTACATGCCGGCGCCCGCTGTGATACCCGTGGTAATGGACCAAAACAGATACAACAGGTCGAGCGGATCCTTAACCGCCGTTCGGTAACGGACGATAGACAGAGCACCGACCATACCGAGCGAGATGACCACGTTGGTCGAGATCGCGAGCGTCACCATGCAGGTGAGCACGCACATGCCCACAAGCGTCACGGCAAAGCTGCGCGAGTACACCACGCCGGTAAAAAAGCGCTTGTACACGTAGTAGATCAGGATGCCCATGGCGAGCGCCACGAGCAGCGACAGGCCGATCTTGGCAGGGTCGACCTGGCCAAACGCCTCCAAGACGGAGTTCTTAAAAAAGTCCCTGGTGCTCATGGTCTAAATATCCCCTCGGTTCTCAAAATCCGATTCCCAGTAATTAAAACCGCGCAGGTAGGCGGTCTTTTCGTAACACAGGCAGTACTTGGAAACCGCCGTGAGCTCGGCCGCACCCGGCGGCACCAAATCGCGCACCAGCTGCGGGCAAAACTCGGTAAACTTGACCTCCATCACTAGTTTGCCGGGCTCCAAGACCGGCAGCGCGGGCAAGGTCGCATCAAAGATATCGAAGCTTCCCACCGCGGCGCGCACGTTCATGTCAAACGTAACGCGCACGGTGCCCTCGTCCATCACCCACGGCTCGCGCTCGTAGTCCACGATGGTGCGCGGGCGCATCATGTTGCAGATGCACTCGATATAGAACTCACGGCAGAGCTGATGCGGGCTGCGCAGCAAAAAGTCATAGTCGCCGGCGAGGACCTGCTCAAACTCGTCGCGGGTGAGCGGCGCATCCTCCTTGTAGATCCAGCTGCCGTACTTCTTTTTACGCTCGAGCTTAATCACCTTGTCGCTGCCGTTATAGATGCGCACGCGATACTTTTTGCGCATCAGGATACCGGCGTCTTTTTCCTCGTAGGCCGAGTTGCAGTAGTCGTCAAAATACAGGCTGCGGATGGTGTAACCGCCCGCCCGCGCATGCTTGTCCAGCTTAAAGACCGGCGACATGCGACAGGCAAGCGCGGCGTGCTCGCCCTCGTTAATGAGGTACTTGAGCTCGTGGCGGTAGCGCTCCTGCGTGGTTCGCGCGGGCGGAGCCGCCAGACGCTCAAGCAGCGCGCTAGCCCTCCTCATACGTGTCCTCCACGACCTTGCCGCCATCTTGCACGTAGAAGCACTTCATGCCGTACTGCTTGCCGTCGTCGGTCACGTAATAGTCAAACGCATCTTGCGTATAGCCGTCGGAGTTGGTGGCGCGCACACGCACAAAATATTGGCCGGCATCAGGTGCATCGCACGTTACCTCGGGCAGCAGCACGTCCTCGGCCTTAAAGACCACGTCGCTTATGGCATAGTCGCGCGCAAGCTCCACGGTATAGCGAATGTCGCGCGCCTTAAAGTCGTAGGACGCATCCCAGTTGATGCGCAGCTTACCGTTATCGATCTGCGGCACGCCAATGTAGAACGGCATGGGCTTTTTATAGCTCTCGCGAAAGCTCTTATAGTTCTCCTCGATCTCGGAAGGAATCGCCGCGGCAATCTGCTCGTATTCGTCCTTCGTCACGGGAAGATTCTCCAGGTCGGGCGCAGCAAAGACGAGTGGCTCCGTGACCTCGCGATAATGCTCGACCATCTTGCTCAGGCGCTCTTCGGTCATGTACGAGCGCAGGTCCTTGACGGCGCTATCGAGTTCGCTGCGGAACGACTTGCTGCGCAACGCGCGGTTAAACAGCACGTTGCCCCAGTAGTTGCTCACGCCGCGCTCCCAGCTCGCATAATCCGAGAATCCCGTCAGGCTCAACTCGAGCTTGCGCAGCATGCCGTCGTTATCCCAATCCAGGATGTACCAAACCTTGGAGTTAAGCGGGCTGTACAGATAGCAGTTACGGTTCTGTGTATCGCAATTACCCGTCAAGATCTGAAACGCCATCCAATAAACCAGGTTCTCGGTATCGAAGTAGGCGTCGAGCACATCGTCGATCTTTTGCGTATCGTCGTTGAGCGCATCGAGCATCTCAATCAACTTGGTATGGTCCGAGTCGCCCTTAATCTCGAGCATGCCCTCAAACGCCGTCTGGTTATAGTCGGGGTCATCGGTGAGCTTAATGGTGTCCTCAAAGCGATGGAAATCGAAGCTGTTCACCTTATACAGATGCCCGTTCTTATCCAAGCCGTGCGCCTTAAGCGCCGTCTTGTTGAGCTGCTCCACCTGCGTAAACAGGCCATAGTCCTCAAAGGTGTCGTTGGACTTTTCGGTCTGGTCGCACACCCACAGATGCACAAACTGTGTGCGCAGGCCCATCATCTGGGGAATCCCACGGATAAGGTCGTAGGCCATCTTGTTGCGAAAACGCATACCCTCGCCCATGTGCTTGTTGAGCGCAATCGCGCGCTGTTGGCGCCAGGTACCCTTGCCCTTTTTGAGCTCCACCTTGTAATTCTTTTGCGAGTTCATGCTCGATGTCTGACCTCGCACCTGCACGGTGGCATTGGGCGCTTCCTCGCCATAGCCAACCTCGCCGGCCACCGGGCCGTCTTCGTCGCCCGGCTGCAGCAGGCCCATAACCTGATAGCGCGTCACGCCCATGTCGGCATAGTCATACACCGAGTACGTGTTGATCTCGGCCCAGCTGTGGTCGGTGTTCTCGGAGCTGTTGCCGCGTGAGACCGTCAGGTACATGGTCACAATACCCGAGTCATCGTAGACCTCGTAGAGCTCGTCCTTGTCGCGCAGGTGCTTGGACTGGTCGGAGGCCTCGGTCTTTTTAATCTTGTCCTGCTTTTTGACCTTTTTGGTCGAGGAGTCTTCCTGCACCGAGCAGCCCGAAAGCAACAGCGCACCGGCAGCCGCCTCAAACAGGCGACGGCGAGACATCATCCTATCGGTCATCAGCACCTCCCCAATGCTTGCGATACACGTGAACTACTGCGCGCTCAAACGCGCCATATGGCTCACCCTTATGGCGACCTTCCTCATAGCGCTGCTCGGCACGGTCGAGCAAGCGGCCCAGCTGTGTAAAGCGACCCGTTTTGTCGGTCGCCACAATGGGCTGCTGGCTCAGGATACGATACGGCAAGTTGGCGGTATAGGTATCGAGCCGCAGAAGCGCCACGATAAAAAACACCGCTGCACCCAACAAAAAGCCAAAGCCGTAAAACTGCTGCGGCAAAAGCAACGACACGGCAGTCGCCAGCCCGGCCACACCGGCAAACAGCCCCGATGCCATCACGGCCCCCTTGTAGTCGGTAAAGTACAGCAAGATGAGCATCACCGTATTGCCCACGGCATACAGGCCATAGCCCACGCACAGCGTGCGAAAATACCCGTGCATAAGGTTGTTAAAGCCCAACGGTAAGGCCGACAGCACCGTGGTCTCGAGCGAGATGACCGCCGCGGTCACAAACAACTGTTTGAGCGCGCAAAAGCGCAGTTCGCTGTTGAGCGTGGAGAGCATCCCCTCCTCTGCCACCACGATGTCGCCCACCACGCCGCCGTCGTTGAACAGACTGTAGTAGTCGCGGTAGCGTGGATAGAAGTTGACCTCGACCGAGACCACAAAGTTGACGGTCGTGACCAGGATCGTCAAAAACGCGATCAGCGCCGGCACATCGTAGTAGGGCGCACCATAAAACAAGCCCTTGACCTGAACGCCAATGGGACCAGCCCAAATAATCACCAGGTGCGCAAAGAGTCCCAGATTGGTTAACAGGCCCGTGAGCGCCAGCGGCATAAACTGATCGAGCCACTGCAAAAAGGGCCAGGGACTGCGGTCACTCTGCGGAAAATACCGGTACAGCAGTACCACGTCCCAGACGAGCATGACGCCGTAGCCCAGGGCAATTGACGCCAACAGCCCCTCGACCGGCGGCAGTCCCAGCGCCAGCGCGGCCAGGGCGCACAGGCACGTCACGCCAATGGCGGCCGCAAAGCTGCACAGGATGCCGCGGTAATCCTTGATGGCCGTGAGGTAACTCATGCCGTTCCAGTTGACGATCATAATGTTGAACAGCCACAGGCACAGCAGCCCCTGCAGCAGCGTAGCGCCCGAGAACAGCAAAAAGGCGCCGTAGAGCACCGTGCCCGCAACGAGCATGATGGCGTTGGAGCCCCAAAACGAAGGCAGGATCTCATCCTCGCGCTCGGCAAACAACATATCAGCCAAAAAGCGCGTGACCGGCATGGAGAAAAAACTCGTGAGCAAAAGCGAGGCCAGCAGTGTGTAGGTCACCATGCACACCAGCAGATCCTGGTTGGCACGGCCCACACCCCACAGACCGCACAGCACCAAGATACCCACCTGGAGCAGCACGCCCAGCAGCATCGGGCCCGTGCACACAATGCCGGCGTAGCCGTAAGCGCGCATCGTGGCAAACAGGCCCTTGCGCCTAAACAGGCGCTTGAGCTCAAAACCAATTCCGGCCACCGGCTACTCCCCCTCTCTGGGCAGGTTAAACGCACACGCCGTCTCGTCGTACAGTGCGCGATAGTTGGTGAGCATCTGCTCGTGCAAAAAGTACGTGGCAACGCGGCGCTGGCCGCGCTCCCCCATCTCGATACGGCGGGCGCGGCTTGTGCACATGCGTTCCATGGCATCGGCCAAGCCCTTGCGATACATAGGCGGCGTCACAAAACCCGCCACGCCAAAGTCGTCGCCCGGGGCGCCTTCGAGTAGCTCGCGGCAGCAGCCCACCTCGGTCGTCACGCAGGGACGGCGCGCTGCAAGCGACTCCAGCACGCTGAGCGGCTGGCCCTCGGAGATGCTCGTCAAAATGGTAAAGTCGAGCTTTTCCATGTACTCGACCACGTTGACGCGACCGGTAAAGATCAGGTCGTGCACGCCCAGGGTTTCGACCAGCGCGTGGCACTCGGCGCCGTACTCCTCGTCGTCCACGCCGCCCATAATGTGCAGGCGCACCTTGGGCAGGCGCTCGTGCAGCTCAAAGAAGGCATAGATCATAGTCTTGACGTCCTTGATGGGCGCCAGGCGCACCACCGCGCCAATGTCCACCCAGCCGTCATCGGTCTTTAAGGAAATATCCTTAAAGCGATCGAACTGGATGCCGTTTGGGATGACCAGGCATTTGTCCGCATCGCAGCCCATATCAATCTGCGTCTTGCGGGCGTTATGGAACAAACTCGTCACGCGGAACGCGCGGCGGTAGATCTCCTCCGAAAGCAGGTAGAAAAAGCGAATCCAGCGGTCCTTAAACGACGGCACCACCCAATCGGCGCGAATGATCTCTTCCTCCCGCTCGCGGGTATAGATGCCATGCTCGGTCAGCAGCACCGGCGCATGGTGAACGCTTGAGCCCAGGCAGGCGAGCAGGCCACCGTAGCCGGTCGAGATGGCATGGTACACATCGGCCACCGGCACCTCGCTGCCCAACAGGTAGAGCACGGGCAGCAACATGGAGCGCATGGTGTGGAATGCATCGGCAAAGGGCGTGTAGGGATACTCGGCCAGGCACACGTCGCGAAAGATATCCATAAACGTGCGGCTCTGCAAAAACGAGAGCGGATGCACGCGACGGCGGTGGAAGATATCGAATAACACGTCCCAGTCCGGATAGGAGAGCGACACCAGACGGCGTAGCGCCTCGCGCTCACGGTCGTTAAAACTGGCTTCATGTTGCTCGCCCGAAAGCCGCAGGGCATCGTCCAGGAACACCTCGTGCACCTCGACCACGTTGCCGGGCAGCTCGTAGACAAACTTGCCACGGTCGGCAGCATGCGCGCCGATCACCCACAGCACAAACTCGTGCTCGGGCATGGCCTGGATATAGCCATGCATCCAGGTAGATACGCCGCCGTGCACATAGGGGTAGCAACCCTCGAGTACCAAGCAGATTCTCATTTATCGCCACCCTCCTTGCGCTCGATCGTCACGGTCTTATCATTTGCCTTGAGCAGATACAGATTGCCCGTAAGGTGCGTTAGTTCGCCACCCGTCACCGCACCCGGCTCGCCATTATTGGCGCGGAACATGAGCCAAGCCTCGTCATGAAAGTTGTCCAGGTTGAGCGTCCAGGCATCTGCACTTGTATCCACGTTCACCGTAACCGACGAAAAGCGCTGGATGGCACCGGAGCACTCCGACGCCGTCTGGTGCCGCAGATCGGGCGCCGACTTGGTAAGCCAGTCCAGGTAGTCGGTCAGGCCGCCCTTGTAGACCTCCCAGCCCTCCTTGGCTCCGCGATCGGGGTCCAAAAGGTCGTCCGGGTGTATAAAGTGCGTGCTCACGTAGTGCATGTTGAGCTCGGACACGGCTGCCAGGCGCATATAGGAATCGTCGACCATGCCGCCCGAAACAATACGTGGCTGCTCCACAATGCCATCGCTCGCCACGCCAAACTCCTGCACGTACGGCAGGTCGGTGCCATCCTCAAAATACGTACTGGCAATGGTCTTAATACGAGGAACGTCGGTACCGATAAGCTTGCGCGCTCGGTCCGAAAGGATATTCGACGGCGGTACGTAAACCGAGCCGTGCGCGTTGGGCAGGACCTCGTCCTGAAACGCGATAAGTTCGTTGAGCGAAGCGACGAGCGTCTCTTTGTTCTTCCAGGTTTTGTAGACGTACAACGTACCATAGTCGGTGTCCCAGAGCGCAAGCGGCTGATGGTTGTAGCCGTGAAAGCCCAGCTCGCCGCCCATCTGCAGCAGCATGCCGCCAAAATAGCGGAACTGCGTGGTATCGGCCTGTCGCGCGGGCTCGGTCTGGTTGACCGCGTCCTCGTAGTTTTCGATCATCACGCCGGTATAGCGAATGCCATATTATTGCGCGAGCTTTTGCAGATCGGGCCACCAGACCTTGGTGTAAAAATCCGCAATGGAAAGGCCGTAGTCACGCTTGATATAAGTACCATCGCCCGAGGGCACGGGGCTGGGAAAGTCGTCCAAATAGAACACGGCGCTGTTGATGACCGGATAGGCCGTGGCATCACCCAGCAGACTGATCGCCGCGGCGTAAAAGCCACGCATGACCTTGTCATAGATACCGATATTGCATATCACGGTGCGCCCGCTACCGCAGTCATTCGACCAAATGAGCGGGGCGCCCGCATCGCCGGTCATAGCCCACACACGAGCCGTCTCGCGCAGCGATACCGAAAGCGACGAATCAAAGGGGTCCGAGAGCTCGTAGCGCTCTCCCCCGCCCAGCATAAAGTCCTCGCTCGGCACAATGCTTTCGGCTTTTACATAGTCATATCCGGCCGATTCAATGCCAAGCTTGGAGGCAATCACTTGCAGATAGCTCGAGTTATCCGGCGGCATGGCGAGCATAAGCGAACCACCGGCACTCACCCAACTCATAATGTCGCTCAGGTGCGTACCGAGCCCATCGAGCGACGGCATGAGCAAAATCACGCGATCGAAGGAGGTCAGCGAGGGAATGGCATCCGCACCATCCAGGGCAAGGTCCACGTCGCGGTGCGCGATCTTCATGTCGAGCAGGATCTGGTCGAACTGTTCCTTTACGTCCTCGACGCCAGCTTGATCGGAATCGGTAATGACAAGGCACGTGGGCTTTTGGCCAAAGATTGCCGAGGAGGCCGGCACCGCGTCGTTGGCGGCGAGCATGCCCAGCTTGTGCTGTCCAGCGCTGTACTGCACGCCGGCGCGTTCGATCAGCAGCACGGCGGCCAGGACGATAAAAACAGCCCACACTACGAGCAGCCCCATCCAACGAAAGCGGCCTGCACGGTCGCGGATATGTTGCACCACGCTCATCTGGCCTCCTCCCCGTCGCGCCAAAACGCCAACTTTTCGCGGTTGTCGGCGCTCAAATACACATGTTGCTTGTCAATCGCATCGATCACACGGTGGACTTCGTCACCGTCGCGGCACATCACGGCCAGGCGCAGGCAAAGCATCCAAACCTCCTGCTCCTCGGGCACGTCGAGCACCAGCTGGTCGGTCACGGCCTGCGCCTCGTCGATCTGTCCAACATCGGCCAGCGTCGTCGCGTATCGAATGCGCAGCTCAAGGGCGTCCTCGCGCTCGCAGCGACGCGCAAGCAGGCGCGCGTACTGTTGGCGCTGAATCTGAGCCACGCGCCCCTCGGCCAAGCCCGAGCCCAAGTATTCACCAAGAAAATCGCAGTATTCGTTGAGGTTTTGCGCACTCGGGTCCGTCTTAAAGGCACGCTCCAGCTGCTGCAGTTTAAGGTCGGACTCCTTGGAGATCTGCGCCACCGCCGTCGCGGCATAG
>DBFOIV010000125.1:0-9032 GCA_048489175.1 Collinsella sp.
CCCCACCGATGCCGGCAAGATGCTGGATGGCGCCCGAAACACCGATACTCACGAGAAGCTTGGGCGAAACCGATACGCCGGTCTGGCCAATCTGATGGCGATACTCCAACCAGCCGGCCTCCACGACAGGTCGCGTGCAACCAAGCTCGGCTCCCAGAGCCTCGGCGAGCCTTCGCATCAGGGGCAGATTCTTCTTGGAGCCAATGCCGCGGCCCACCACGACCAAGCGCTCGGCATTGGCGATCGAGGGCTGCTGTCCCCACTCCTCGGCGGGAATCGAGATCTCGACACGAGCCTTAGCATCATCCGCAAGCGATATCTGGGTGATCGTGCCGGAGCGGTCGTAGTCAAAGTCGGGCGCCTTAAAGATGCCGGGACGAACCGTTGCCATCTGGGGACGATGATTGGGGCAGACGATGGTGGCCATCAGGTTGCCGCCAAACGCCGGACGCGTCTGTTGCAGCAGTCCCGTCTCCGTATCCATCGAAAGTACGGTGCAGTCAGCCGTAAGGCCCGTCTGCAAGCGCACGGCAACGCCGGGTGCCAGTTCGCGGCCAAAAGCGGTCGCACCGTATAGGATGGCCTCGGGTTTGCGTTCGGCTACCAAATCGCAGATCAAGCGGGCGTAGACCTCCGCATCGTTTTGGCGCAGGCGCTCGTCGCGACAGGCCAGGACTTCGTCGGCGCCCGCACAAACCAGATGCTCCAGGTCGCCGAGAGAACCCTCGGGACCCATACCGATCAGTGCCACCAGACGGCAGTCGCGAGCATCGGCAAGCTCGCGGCCCTTGCCCATAAGCTCATAGGCAACGGGAGTCACCGTATCGTGCTCGTCGGTCTGCGCGAATACCCAAATGTCTCGACATGCATCAAGGTCCACCGCACCAGCGGCCTCGTCACGCTCGATCGAGATAGCGTTGACAGGGCAGGCGTCGACGCACCCACCGCATAGGATGCAGCCGTCGGTTACGCGGGCGCATCGGCTGGGTCGCTCGCCTTCCACTACGATGCCGCCCGAGGCACAGGCGCGAACGCAGCGACCGCAGCCGATACAGGCTTCGCTATCGATAATCAGTCCGCTCATCTATGCCATCCCCTCGATAATCTTGACAAGCTTTGCCGCCTGCTCGGACGCCGTCCCCTCAACGGCCTCGCACGTTTGGTCACGGTCGGGCACAAACGAGCGCACGACCTGTGTCGGCGACCCGGCAAGACCGCAACGCGCGGGGTCGGCGTTCACGTCGGCGGCACTGACCACGCGCACGTCCGCCTCCTCCGCCGCGCGAATACCGGCAATACTCGGCATACGCAACTGGCCAATCTCCTTGGCAGTCGTCATCGCGCACGGCATCTCAAGATAGACCGTCTCCTCGCCGGCATCGCAACCGTGAACGAGCGAAAGCGCACCGCACGTCGTAAAATCTGCGCTCTGCACGCAGCTCACATCGGTCACGCAGGGAATCTCAAAGGCGCCGGCAAGCTCGGGGCCAATCTGGGCCGTATCGCCATCCACCGCCATCTTGCCGCAGATGAGCAGGTCGAAGTCCTCGTCGAGCGCTTCGATGCCGCACTTGAGGGCATAGGTGGTTGCCAGGGTATCGGCGCCCGCAAAGGCTCGGTCGGTCAGCAGCAGCGCGTCGTCGGCGCCTCGAGCGATGCAGTCGCGCAGCAGCGATTCGGTCGCGGGGATGCCCATCGACACCACCGTCACGCGCACGTCCATGCCAAAGCCGATAAAGTCGTCCTTCAGCGCCAGCGCGCATTCCAAAGCGCTCGCATCAAAGGGATTAATGACCGCCTGCTTGCCATCGCGCACGATGGTATTGGTCTTGGGGTCCATCTTGACCTCGGTGCTGCCCGGCACGGCCTTGACGCACACCACCATATGGAAATCGATCATCTTCACGCGCCCCCTTTCTGGACGAGCTCATCCAAGAGCTTCTCCGAAAACAGGTTACCGCGACCCAGCTGCCCGGCAGGATCGAGCTGGAGCTTGAGCCGCGCCGACTCGACCATGGCCTCGTGACCGTACATCGTCTCCAAGAAGCCCGCCTTGATCTTGCCGACGCCGTGTTCTGCGGAGACGGCACCGCCCATGGCCGTGACCTCGGAAGCCCACTGGGCAAAGAGTTCTCCGCCGCGGCGATAATCCTGTGCATCGCGCGGCAGAATGTTCACATGCAGATGGTTGTTACCGATATGCCCCCAGGCGGCAGATTCAAGCCCACTTTCCGCCAGCGTGCGGCGATAGAGGGCGATAACATCGGCCAAGTGCGCGTTGGGCACCGACATGTCCGAACCCAGTTTGGTGATGGTGGGATCCATGCGGCGGCGCTCGTCGATGAGCATGTTGACGCTCTCGGGCACCGCATGGCGGAAGAATCGCTGACACTCGCGATCGACCTCGGTGCGCGCGACCCATGTCGCATCGTCACTGCCGCCCGCAAGCTCCAGTACCCACCCCAAGTGATACAGCTCCTCAGTCGCCTGGGCTTCGTCGTCGCAGTCGAGCTCCACGTAGACACAGACCTTGGCGTCTTTGTCGAGCGCAGGCAGCGAGGCAAACGCCGTCGACTGCTCGCGCTGACGACGTAGAATATCCAGGGCGCCAGCATCGAAGTACTCGATGGCAGCCGCATGGGACAGGACGGGACGCACAGAATCGGTGAAGGACACGGCCTTGTCTTCACTGTCGAAGAAGCAGCTCACGCCCCAAACGACCGCGGGTGCCACCTGCAGGGCAATCTCGAGTTCGGTGATGACGCCGATTGTGCCACACGCACCGATAAACAGATCGATGGCATCCATATCGTCAGCAACGAAATAGCCCGAAGCATTTTTTGTCTTGGGCATGGTATAGCCGGGAAGATCGAGCTCGAGTGTACGGCCCGCTGCCGTCACGAGCGACAGGTGGCGGCCCTGGGTAAAAGCCTCGCCGCGCCGAAGCTCAAGCAAATCGCCATCAGCCAGCACGACGTGGAGTCCCGTGATATGTGGGCGCATGGGGCCGTAGGCGTAGCTGCGGGCACCGGAGGCGTTACATGCCGCCATGCCGCCCAGACAGGCAGACGCCTCGGTGGGATCGGTGGGAAAAAACTGCTCGGGAGCCTCTTGGAACTCCTCGTAGGCCTCAAGCGATGCCTGGTCCCAACCAGCGGTCGGCAGCACCTTCTTGCTCAGCTGCTTGCGCAGCTCCGAGAGCACAACGCCCGGCTCCACGCGCAGCAAAAATTGGCCTTGTTCATCGCGGCGAAGGCCCAAGTAGCGATTCATACGGGAAGTATTGAGGATATGCCCGCCGTGGGGCACGGCACCGGCGGCAAGGCCGGTTCGGGCGCCCTGAACCGTTACCGGGACACGCTCGGCATGGAGCTTTTCCAAAATGGCACGGACCTCGTCTTCCGTTGTCGGAAACGAGATGCTCGATGCTTCGCCCGATGCGCGAGATTCATCGCGGCCATACTCTTCGAACTCGTCGGTGAAGGGTTTGATGGTTACAGACACGCGAACTCCCCCTTTAGCTAACTACAGTGTTTGCAGGGAGATGTTACCGCATCGTTTCGTCGACGTGTTCGAGACCGTCTCCATAATTGGCGATTTTTACGTTCGTGCAATTCGGCGAGCGGCTGGATTTCCTCGGCAGACGATGCTTTTAACACATATGGCCCCGCCGTCACTGACCGCGCGATTGCCGCTCGAAAAAAGTTGGAGTATTTTTTGCCGCCTTTTACCTGCGGAGACGCCAATCCGTCAAGCATTTGGTCAGCAATTGGTCAAGTAACGGCTGATACGGTCGGCATCGACAGCCAAAACCGACAGAAGTTTTGGCCCCAGAAGCAGGGAGGTTCCCATGGCATATTACTGGCCCCAGTACGGCATCGCCATCGAAGTCGACGACGATCCCCATCTCCTGCCTTTCGACGAAGAGGCATTCCCCGATACGACGGTCTACCACGTTACCACCGATGTGATCTGCGACCCCGAGTCGTTCTCGGCGCTCGCCCACCACATCGCGCATATCCACGACATCGAGCTCCCTCCCGACTTCGACGAGCTTGTCTACTCACGCCGCCTGATGCTTCACATGCTCTTTGGAGCGAACCCGTCCACCTTTGCGCGCATCTATACCGCCAAGGATGCCGCATGAGCGCGAAGAAGCCACCCCACTTTGCAGGCCTGGGTCGTCGCAAGAAGCTCATCGTTGCCTGCTTGGCCATCGTCTGTGCCCTTGTCGCCGTAGGACTATACGCTTGGCAGTCGCAGCCCGTACCCGAGGCGGGCGCTTCGGTTACGACGGCCGAGGGCAAAACGCGTCAGGAAATCCAAGATGAGCTCGACGCCATAGTCCGCGACAACATGATGACGATTTCGGTCGCACCGGTCGCTCAGCTGCAGGAGGACGGCAAGCTGCGCGTCAACGTGCAAAACGTCCAAGACAATAAATTTCCCCAGCGATTCCGCGTCATCCAAAACGACGAGACCATGTACGAATCCGGTGTGGTCGAGACCGGCAAGACAATCGAAACGTGCCCCGCCGGCGACATCAAAGAAGGCGAGGCGTACATCGAGATCCAGGCACTCGATGCCAAGACCCTCGACAGCCACGGCAATCCGACACGTGTCAAGGTGCGGGTTGAGCAAGCCGAGAACTAGCTTTTCCGGCCGACGCGGCACCGCACGCAATTCACCAGCATTCGTCCAATCATCGCGGGGACGGCCCGCGGCGAATAGAAAGGAACGACCATGGACATCACCAGGAACATGAACGGAGCCAGAGCGCTCGTCGTGGGCGCGGGGCTCGCGCTCGCGCTCGCAATGGGCGCCGCCCCGACGCCAGCTATGGCGGCCGGGCGCGTTGGAACCACGAAAGTAATGGTCAGGACCGAGATCGACAACGTTGAGTTCAAAGTTCCGACGGTTATTCCCTTCGTCGCCAAGGCCGACGGCACGCTTCAGGGCCCCTCAGAAGACGCGACCACCATCGACAATCATTCGGCCTACGGCATCCATGTCACCAACATGAAGATCGACGCCATGAACACCTGGACCATTGCTGCCGACGCCAAAGCCGGAACCGCACAGAACTCCATCGACTTTAAGGTCGGCCCCGACGGCGCACTCCAGAACGCCAGCGCCGCAATGCAGGAGACGGGCCTCGATCTTTCCAAGAACGCAGCCTTCGACATGGGCTACCAGGGCATTGCCGGCGGCACGGACAAAATTAAGCTCAAGACAAGCGGAAACGTCGCCCGCGTCACGCGCGACATCTTCCGCGTAACCGGCGAAGGCGATCAGGTTGCAACGATCACCTGGACGGTCGAGCCCGGTGCGCACACGGCATAAGGCCGTCGCCCTGGCCGCCGCCGTCAGCATCCTAGCGTTTGGGCCAGCCATGGCCTTTGCCCAGCAAGAACAGGCGCAGGCCGCCACGCAAGTGACGGTCGACCTCTCGGAGCTCGACCGCAGCGACCGCGAGGAACCGTTGGCGCAGACAGGCGACAAACGATGGCTCTTGGCAGCAGGCGCCGCAGCAGCAGGCGCGGGAACCGCCGGCCTCGGTCTGCACATCAAACACAGCCAGAAACAAAACATGAACAGGCCGCACTAAATTAGCTAAGGAGACCCCATGGCATCGAAGAACCTTTTGCCCGTCGTCGCACTCTGCGGCGCGCTCGCAACCGGAACGCCTGTCGCCGCTTGGGCGACTCCTGTCATGGCAGACTCCTTACCAGCGGCCCTAAGCTCCGCACCAAATCCGTCGAGCGCCATTGCGTGCAAGCGTTTTTCGATCGCACAGGCCGCAATCTCAACCTCGGGATGCCTTCGTCGTAATACGGACGGCTCGATAGTCGTGGATATCAATCGTTCGAACAAGGCAAACGGCTCCCAGGCGGGGTGCGCCGTCTGCACGTGGCGCTCGGTTGTGCTCGATGCAGATGGCGATCCATGCAATTTAGAGCTGCGCATCGACATCGCTTCGGTCGATGACTCGGCGAACGGAGCGAAGGTCGCCTTCGACGGTACGTTTTTCGAGAAAGGAGGCGGTATATGTCTGGGCTGCGCCGCCGCGAATGCAGACGACACGCAGCCCACCCTCTCATTCACGGCATCGTTGCGGCTGACCAAAGCCGGTACCGATGCCATCGCGGCGGGAGAAGCGTCCCTGCTGTTCTACGCCGTCAGTACCAAAGACACAGACGCTCATTTCGAGAAGCCAGCCGGATCACTCAGCCTTACACGAGGGATAGAGGCAGGCCCTATTGAAATCGATGCCCGCGCGCAAAGCAGGCAACGCATTCTTGCCGACCCGGCGCTTCTCGAAATGGAGTGGAACGGATCCGGAGCCATCGGAATTCTCCCCTCCGCGTTTGACGCCAAGACGCTCCCCCCAAACGACGAACCCATCAACGCAACCATACAAGAAGAGAGCGCGGACAAAGAAGCAGGTGCGGGCGACACGCCGTCGCCGACAAACAGCGTCCCAGCTTCTTTCGAAGCGCCGAATGAGCCCGCTGCCGATCCAAACGATCACGAGTTCGCGGACAGTCTGGGGCTTGCTGATCCTCAAGAGATCGATGAAGGCAACTGCTGCGTGCTTGCCGCGCTCGACCACACAGAGGTCGTCGACGCTGCGAACATCGAAGTTGCCGCCGCCAATCAGCCCGTCCGCAAGTCAGCCATCATCGCATTTCCTGAATCCATCGAAGTCGTCTTTTTGCCATCGGGCGAGGTCGTGGCCCCAACACTGCTCACCTTGTTGGGCGCCAAGAATACTCGAAACGAAATTAAAAAGGTCACGGTTGTCGACCCTGCAACCACCGCCAAGCTGCGTTTATACGCCGTTGCTCCAGACGGAGGCAAGACCTTAGAATTCGATGGTGACACACTCCTAGCCTGGCGACGTCTGGACATTATGCAAGACGTCTCGTATCAGATCGAACTCGAAGGGTTTGATCGTGCCCGCGATGCCAATATCATTGCCGCGGCTATTGAATCCCCACAGCGGCTTATGACACTGCGCTTTGAATACTATCCCTATGTCCCGACAACCACCTGAGGCTTAAATGCTGCGCGTCGTTGCTAATGCCACTTATATAACGTATTAGATGAGTCGCGATGTACCTCGCATTCCACTCTGCTACGATTGCCACGTTGGCATCAATACGGGAGGGCTCATGCCGGGCTTGGGAACAATCATCAACGTTGTGCTTTTGATTGCGGGCGGTCTTTTGGGATTAGCGGGCGGCCGCTTCATTACACCGCGCATCCAAGACACGCTCATGAAAGCATCGGGGCTGTGCGTCCTGTTTATCGGCCTTGGCGGCACCATGCAAAAGATGCTCCTTATCGATGGGAAGGCGCTGGCGACCACCGGTACCACCATGCTCATCGTCTCATTTGCGGTCGGTTCGCTCATCGGCGAGGCCGTCAACTTGGAAGCCGCCATCGAGAACCTTGGCGAATGGCTCAAGCGCAAGACTGGCAGTGAGGGCGATAACGAGTTCACCAACGCTTTTGTCTCGACTTCACTCACCGTGTGCATTGGCGCCATGGCCATTGTGGGATCGATCCAGGACGGCCTGCTCGGCGACTGGTCAACGCTTGCCCTCAAGGGCGCACTGGACTGCATCATCGTCTGCACCATGACGGCCTCGCTTGGCCGCGGCTGCATCTTCTCGGCCCTGCCCGTCGCCGTGTTCCAGGGGACGATCACGTTGTTTGCCGGCGCGCTCTCCCCCATCATGACCACAGCGGCCCTCAACAGCCTTTCGCTCGTAGGCTCCATGCTCATCTTCTGCGTCGGCGTCAACCTCATCCGTCCTCAGACCTTCCGTACGGCCAATATGCTTCCCTCCGTCGTCATCGCCGTCATCTACGCCCTCCTGTTCTAAATCTATCTACGCAGCAGTATCTCGAACACCTGTTTGATGCTGTGCTATGATATGAGGTCACCGAAGCTGCGTTAGGAGAGGAGAAGCGGTGGCCGACCAGGACATCAAAATGCTCATCGAGCGCATTATGGCCGAGGCTCGGACCCATCAGTCCGCCCGTTTCTCAAACGAAATCTACGCAGACGAGCCGATTCTCAAAACCGGCCGACAGATGCAGAATTTCCTCCCCGACCAGTACCGCAAAATGCGCGAGATATCGCGCTGGCAGGATGACCCCAAGGGCGGTGCGGGCCGCTGGCTTTCGGAAGCCGAGCTTTTTTACCGCCAGGGCCTGCTGATGGCCGACTTTGAGGACGACTGTCCCTACAACGGCACCTTTAAGTCGTACTTTCCCACCTACAACGCCATGAGCGACCGGCAGCTGCGCGGCTACTTTACCTGGCGTGCCCAAGTGCGCCGCGGAACCGTCGAGGAAACGTCTACGTCCTTTGCCTTCCTGTATCTCTATGAGCTGATCTGCGGCATCGGCGTTGATGACCCGCTCGATGGCTTTAGCAAGATCAAGGCCTTTTGGGATGCCTACCGTGCCTTCGAGCCCGGCATCGACCGGTTTGCACGCGTGTGGCTGCAAGATTACGCCGTGTTCCACGGGCTCGACCCCAAGCTGCTTCGCGACTCTAAAACCGTCATGTTCGATAACGCCCTTATCGAGCTGCGGCGCGCGGCTCGAGACCTTGTACCAGCACCGGCACCGTCCGGCCAGACCCCTAAGCGTCGCAAAACCTCCGAGCCCACGCTCCCCCTTCCGCCCGACGAGGCAGGCGAGGAGCGACTCATGACCGCTATAAACGCCCTCTCCACGTACAACCTGAATAACTCACGGCTCGACCGTTCCCACCATCGCGACCTGCGCCACGTGGCATGCGCCGTGTATGTCCGTATGGCGCGCTACTATGACACGCACCGAAAGACCGGCATCGTAGCGAGCTTGTTTGGGGAGGAGACGGCCATGCCCTACACCATGTTTGCCTCGGCCGTATTCTTTGCGCCCGAGCGCCACGAGGACTGCGAATACCGCCTGGATCCTATCCATATCTACCGTTGCCAAAACGGCTTTTGGGAATGCATGCGTATCCACGG
>DBFOIV010000126.1:0-3207 GCA_048489175.1 Collinsella sp.
GACCCTTCTTTAAAGTTAAACTGGCGGAGAGCTGGGGATTCGAACCCCAGATGCCCTTTTGGGGCATACTCGCTTAGCAGGCGAGCACCTTCGGCCTCTCGGTCAGCTCTCCGTAACAGCCGTTCTATAGTAACCAAACAGCCAAGGATGGGCAAGAGGAAATTTTCTAATTGCCTAGCATCCTTTCCTCCTTGGAAGCTTCGCCTACCCCAGCGAGCGGTTGAGGGAGCCGAGCTCGTCGTTGCCCATGGTGCGCCACATTTGGAAGATGCAACCGCGTGCCAGGAAAAAGAAGCCGTTGTCGACTAGTTGAACAGCGGCATCTGCAAGCTGATTCGTCACGGCGGACACTGGCGGCAACTCAAGTCCAGCCTTGCGGATAGTCTCGACCGCTTCCTCGAACGTCGGAGGCTCGCTGACGCCCATCTCGTTCATAAGGCCCTGCATTTCTTCCAGCGCGCTGTTGCCCGATTCCTCACCGCGCGGCACCAGACGGTAACAAGCCAGCGCCAGGTCGAGCTGATCGCAGTTCCAATAGGCAAACGCCAAGCGATAGAACAGGTAGCCGATTGCAGAACGATCGCTGGCAATACGTAGGCCGTGGCGCGCCACCTCGATAATCTCGTCAAAGCGCTCCAGACGCGCAAGAACGTTGATGAGCGCAAAGTGCGATTGCATGGACGAGCGCGCCAGATCGTAAAGATGGCGCACCTCGGGCAGCGCTCGTTCAAAGTCCTCTTGCTCGGCGTAAAAGCTGCAGATCTCGTGCTGGGCAAAGTACAACGCATCAGGCGCACGAAGGATTCGCACAGAGCGGTCTTCTTCCAACACCGGTAGCACCATGCGCACCAGCTGGTTATCGCAAAACTGCGTTTGAACCGGACCTGTCGCCAAAAGCTCGGCGACGGCGCACTTAGCCTCCAACTCCTCAACAAGACGGGAAAAGCCTTCAAAAGCACCTGTACGGTCGACTTTTGCCTGCTCGCGCAATTCAACAACACGGGCCACGTATGGGTCGTCGTCCTCTTCCATGACCTCCAACTCGTCAGCCGTATCGGCAAGCAGCAAATCGCGCAGCGCCGGCGGAAGCGTGCGATGGTCATCACGCGGACGAGCATGAACCTCCGCAGGTTCAATCGTCTCCGGAGCAGTTGACTCATACGCCTCAAGTACACGCTTGCACGGCATATCGTCCATGTCCATGCTCTCAAGATCCTTGGCGACAGGCACGCAATCGGCCAGATAGGCCGCGCGCCCAAAGAAATACGTTGCGACAACGCGCTCGCCCTGCTCACTGTCGGGAGCAGCAATCTGCACATAGCAGCGCGTGATGCAGGTGCCCGCGGCAAAACACGCCGCCGCAAGCGTGAGCGCCACACGTGCATCGTGCTCCGCGCCCCAGATCGCGCGCGTGCCCTCGTCCAGCTCGCGCCAAGCGTCATCTTGAGCGTCGTATTCACGTTGCGGCATGGCATCAACGACAGACTGCCCAAACCGAACGAGCATAATCCCCTCGGCAACGTTTGCCCGATAGGTATAGTCGAGCCGCGTGACCACGTTGAGCGCCTCAACGATTCGCGCAAAACGGGTGCGCACGTCCCACTCGCCGCCCGGCTGGCAAGCCACCGTACCCGGCTTGCCCCACGGGTTATCGCTCGAAGCCGTATCGAGCAGTCGGGGAACATCGTTGGTCGTCTTGGCGATATGCCACACATCAAAGAGCGCGCAGCCCTCAAGGCTCGGCGAGGATGCCGTAGGGACCAATCCGGCCCCGATGCGCTCGAGGATGCCAGAGAGGCGGTTGAGACGGCACTCGATGGCAAGCAGCATGTCAATCTCGTCCTGGTCCAGCAGGCTACGATCAAAATTGAGATAGAAAAGCTTTGAGCGATCGATGCGAGCCAGGCTCATCTCGGACTTGGCGGCGATGGTGCGCAGTCGGGGCAAGTCGACCTCGCTCATAAGGGCGGCCGCATAACGCTCGATACCGCTCGGATTCTCGGCATGGTCAACGCGGTAAAGCAGCGTCTCGATAGCGTCAGGTAGCGGTGCCGTGTTAAAGCCCAAAAACACCTCGACCGGCTCGGGCAACTTTACGAGCTTTATTTTGTCGACAACGTTTTGCATGTCCGCATCGAGACCGTCGACGCCCGCCGTGTTCGCAATAGCGCTTTCGGAGTTGGCAAATATCACGTAGCGCAAGAACATCGAGGCCATGAACTCGCCGTAAGGAAGGGCGCGGATCGAATTCCATGTCTCGTGGTCGGACTGCTCGCGCATGGGGCCTTCGGGAGAGCCGGCAGTTTGCGCACACGTACGCATTGCACCGTTGGCTTCCCTTACCATAATCTCACCAATACTGGAATCCGACTCGTCAAGGACCAGCTCCATGTCGGGATCGTTGGGCAGCGGAGCCTCGCTAACGGGGCGGTCCACCTTGTACACCTCACCCGAAACGCTTACGTAGCCCAAAAGCGACACATGGCTTTTGCCAACGAATTCGACGACATAACAAGATTCATGCTGGTCCTCGCCAAAGAGTTTCCAGACCACGCCATATGAGCGCCCCGCAGGCTGCTCGGGCATCGCCGGAAAGCGCTTCTTGGGATCGAGAAACCTGAGCTTGTATGTCGGACGCTCTGCCACGAAGTATCACCCTGATCGGTCGCTTGAAGAAGGAGTGGTCACGGATGGGCCGCGACACCTACTCGAAATCTTACACGAGTCGACAGGAAATAGTCCGCTTTACGCCTGCGCCTCGACCGAGGTTCGAATCCATGCAGCGGCGGCATAAAAGAAAAGCCCCCGTTGCCGGAGGCTTCAAGTTCAATTGGTGCGGCGTATAGGATTCCGCGCATCCGCTGCGCGGATCCGCACCGGCTTCGCCCGCCTGCCGGCGCGCTCGCCCGCGGGCTAAAAACGCTCCGCGTTTTCTTTGCGCCCGCGCCTCGACCGAGGTTCGAATCTCCGCAACGCCCCTGTAAAGGAAAAGCCCCCGTTTCCGGAGGCTTAAACCTCAATTGGTGCGGCGTATAGGATTCCGCGCATCCGCTGCGCGGATCCGCACCGGCTTCGCCCGCCTGCCGGCGTGCTCGCCCGCGGGCTAATAACGCTCCGCGTTTTCTTTACGCCCGCGCCTCGACCGAGGTTCGAATCCATGCGGTGCTTACGTAAAAGAAAAGCCCCCGTTGCCGGGAGCTTCGATCT
>DBFOIV010000127.1:0-7717 GCA_048489175.1 Collinsella sp.
CAAGCGCCTGGTCGTCATCGACGACTCCATCGTGCGCGGCACCACCATGGTGCAGCTCGTCAAGATGCTACGCAACGCTGGCGCCAAGGAGATTCATATCCGCATCAACTCGCCCGAGGTCATCTGGCCGTGCTTCTACGGTATCGATACAGACGTGCAGTCGCAGCTTATCAGCGCCAACAAGACGGTCGATGAGATTTGTGAGTATATCGGCGCCGATTCGCTGGCCTTCCTTTCGGTCGAGGGCCTGCTTAAGGTCATGCCCAAGGGCGGTTACTGCGATGCGTGCTTTACCGGCCGCTACCCCGTGGCGATTCCCGAGAGTTTTGGCCGCGACAAGTTTATGGAGGGCTTTAAGCCCCGCAACCTGGACAAGCCGCTGCACTTTGACGACGACGCCGTGGTCGAGAAATACGACGACCGCAGCTGGGAAGAGGAACACGGCGAGGCCTAAAACCTGCCATGTGGGGACAGGTTTATTTTGGTAGGTTTTACCTGCTGTTTTGTTGATATGACGGCGCGCGTTGTTATGGCGCGCGCCGAAATGAACGCAACTATGAGCACCGTTTGGCGCCCGGGCGGCGGACGGTAGTGGGAGAGGAAGGCTCAGATGAGCGACAGCAAGCATGTGACGTATGAGGATGCCGGCGTCGATACCGCCGAGGGCGGCCGCGCCGTTGACGCTATTAAGCAGATGGTTAAGGACACCAACCGTCCCGAGGTCATCGGCGGTATCGGTGGCTTCGGTGGCCTGTTCTCGGCCACCGCGCTTAAGGATATGGAAGACCCGATTCTGATTAGCGGTACCGACGGCGTGGGCACCAAGCTCGTGCTCGCCCAGATCATGGACCGTCACGAGACGGTGGGCCAGGACCTGGTTGCTATGTGCGTCAACGACATTTTGGCTTCGGGCGCCGAGCCGCTGTTCTTCCTGGACTACGTTGCCATCGGCCACATCGAGGCCGAGCACATGGCAAAGATCATCAAGGGCGTGGCCGATGGCTGCAAGCTCGCGGGCTGCGCGCTCGTGGGTGGCGAGATGGCCGAGCACCCGGGCGTCATGGCTCCTGCCGACTACGACCTCGCTGGCTTTACCGTGGGCGTCGTCGACCGTCCCAAGATGCTTGACCCCGCGAACGTTCGCCCCGGCGATGTGATCCTAGGCCTGCCCTCCACCGGCGTGCACTCCAACGGCTACTCGCTCGTTCGCAAGGTTATCGGCGTCGACGGCATCAAACCGGGCACGCCCGAGGCCGCCGCTAAGGCCGAGGAGCTGAGCCGCCCGCTCGAGGAGCTCGGCGGCGCTTCGCTGGCCGACGCCCTGCTGGCTCCCACGCGCATTTACGTCAAGCCGATTCTGGAGCTGCTCCGCGGTGGCGCCAACGTTCATGCTATCGCCCACATCACTGGCGGCGGTATTACCGAGAACCTCAACCGCGCGCTCGCCGACGACGTCGACGCCGTGGTCACCCGCAACGGTGCCGAGATGGGCTGGGACGTTCCGCCCGTCATCACCTATGTGTCGCGCCAGGCCGAGCTTGCGCCCAACGAGGCGTGCAAGACCTTCAACATGGGCGTTGGCCTGTGCCTGATCGTCGCTCCCGAGGACGAGGCCGCGGTGACCGAGGCTCTGGTCGCACTAGGCGAGAAGCCGTTCCGCGTGGGCGAGTGCGTCGAGGGCTCCGGTAAGGTTGTGTACTCCGATGAGCGCTAACGAGCAGATGACTGCTGCCGAGGGCTTGGGCTTTGTGCCCTATAGCCGACCGACCGGCACCGATACGGCCGAGCCGCTCAAGATCGGCGTGCTCATCAGCGGTTCGGGTACCAACCTGCAAGCGTTGATCGACCTGATCGCCGCCGGCGAGCTCAACGCTTCGATTGAGCTCGTGGTGTCGAGCCGCCCTTCGGCCAAGGGTTTGCAGCGCGCAGAGCGTGCGGGTATCCAGACGCTCACGCTGTCCAAGGATGTCTACGCCGACCCTATTGCTGCCGACGAGATCATCGCGCACGAGCTGCTCGAGCGCTGCTGCGAGTATGTGGTCATGGCCGGCTACATGCGCATGGTACACGCGCCACTGCTGGCAGCGTTTCCCAACCGCGTGGTCAACCTGCACCCGGCCCTGCTGCCGAGCTTTACCGGTGCCCACGCGATCGACGATGCGTTTGCCCGCGGCGTCAAGGTGACCGGCGTGACCGTGCACTTTGCCAACGAGATCTACGACAACGGCCCCATCATCGCCCAGCGTGCGCTGGCTGTCGAGGAGGGTTGGGATGTCGATACGCTCGAGGAGCACATCCACGCGATCGAGCACGTGCTGTATCCCGAGGTCGTGCAGATGCTCGCTGATGGCCGCGTCCACGTGCTGGAGAACGGCAAGGTCGCAATTGATGTGCCCCGCGGCTAGCGGTGCACAGTACAATTTAGTTGATGGTCAGGGTGGTCATTGGCGCCAAGGCGCGCGTGACCACCTTTTGTTTTGGTAGTCGCCTGCGACGTTCTTGAATGACTACTCATTTAAGAACGTCCCCAATGACTAGCAGGTGACTAGGTGAGAGAGGTGAGCGCATGGCGGATAACGAAGCGCTGTTTACGCCTGAGCTGGTGTTTTTTGATTGGGGGTGTGCGACGCCGGGCGAGGTGTTTGCGCAGCTCGAGAGCGAGCTCGCCCCGCGCGGCTACATTGCCGATGGCTGGCTTGACGCCGTTCGCGCACGCGAGGACGCCTATCCCACGGGCCTTGCCATGCCGGCGGCCAATATCGCCATCCCGCATACTGATCCCGGATTTGTGGCTAAGCCCTATATCGCGGTGGTAAAGCCTGCTACGCCCGTGACATTCAATGCTATGGCGGGCATGGGCGCTCCCGTGCCGGCGCAGATCATCATCAATCTGGGCATTGCCGAGCCGGGCGGTCAGGTCGAGGCCCTGCAGGCGCTCATGAATATCTTTATGGATGCCGACGCCGCAGCCGACGTGCTCGGCCAGGTCACACCTCAGGGCGTGGTCGACGCCATCCGCCGCCACTTCTAAGGTGGAGCTAAGCCGGCACCAGGGGACGTTCCTTTTGCGCCGGCACTTGGGGACTGTCCCTAACTGCCGGCAGAAAAGGAACGTCCCTAACTGCCGACTGCCAGGTATGCCCCCTTTGCACCAAAATGGTGCAGATTAACCTGTGTCCCATGCACCAGGTGTGCCGCGGGGGCTGCGTTGTGACACAATGGCGTTTGTTCGATTCGTGATGCGAAAGGCCAAACATGGCAAATAAGAAAAAGAACCCCGAGGCCGCGCCGACGCCCGAGCAACAGGCTCGCGCCGCCTCCAGCTCTCGTAGGAAGCAGCGCAAGACCTATGTGTCCAAGACCGTCAAGATCATCCTGGTGGTCATCGGCGTGCTGGCGATGCTGCTTTCCGTCTCGGCCATGGCGTGCTCCGGCCTGATGTCGCAGACCGAAAGCGCCAGCTCGGGCTATAAGCTTACTGGTGGCGTGGCTGCTACCATCAATGGCACCAACCTCACCGAGGACACCGTGACCAAGCAGATCATGAGCATGCGTACGTCCTACGGCTACACCAAGGACAAGGACTGGGCGCAGTACCTGGTCGACAACGACCTCACGCCCAAGAAGTATCGCAAGCAGCTCATTGACTCCTACACGCAGCAGATTCTGCTTCAGCAAGCGCAGAAGGAAAACGGCGTGACCGTCTCGGACGAGGAGGTCGAGAAGGCCTGGAAGGACGCCTGCAAGAGTGCCGGCGGCGCCAAGGCCTTTAAGAAGACGCTTAAGACCTATGGCTACACCGAGGACACCTACAAGGACTCGCTCAAGGAGAGCCTGGCACAGCAGAAACTCAAGGATGCGGTAGCACCCACAAGCAAGCCCAAGGACAGCGAGATCGTCGATTACATCAATGAGAACCTGTCCAACTACAATGACGCCCGTCGCTCGTCGAATATTCTGATCAAGGTCGATTCCGACGCTTCCGACGAGGACAAGGCCGCTGCCAAGGCCAAGGCGCAGGAGTGCCTGGACAAGATCAACTCCGGCGAGCTGAGCTTTGAGGACGCCGTAAAGCAGTACTCCGACGATACCGGCTCCAAGGATAAGAAGGGCGATGTGGGCTGGGACAAGCTCACCACCTTCGTCGACAGCTACCAGGCGGCGCTCGAGGTGCTCAACAAGGGCGATGTGAGCGACGTCGTCGAGTCGACCTATGGTTACCACATCATCAAGTGCACCGACTACTTCCATGTCGATAATCAGGTCGATGACATTAAGCAGGTGCCCAAGGACATCAAGAAGTACGTCTCCAACGTGGTGAAGACGCAGGCGGCAAGCACCGCGTACAGCGAGTGGCTGGAGCAGTACAAGAAGGACGCCGACATCACCGTTAACCCCATGCCCAAGGACGTGCCCTATAACGTCAGCCTGAAGGGCGTCACCAAGAGTTCGACCGGCGATTCGTCGACGACTGAGTAATCATGGGGCGGCGCCCGCGTGAGTGCCGCCCACGCTATTGAGGAGGATTTGCAGATGACCAACGAAGAGCTGCAGAAGGAAATGATCGCGGCCATGAAGGCTAAGGACAAGGTTCGCCTGTCCATCATTCGCCAGGTCAAGGCCGAGGTGAAGAATATTGAGGTCAACGAGCGCCGCGATGTGACCGAGGAAGACGTCAACAACATGATCAAGCGTCTGATTAAGCAGACGAGCGAGACGCTGGAGATGTCCATCAAGGCCGGCACCGACCAAGAGCGTACCGACAACCTGACCGAGCAGGTCAAGATTCTGGAGAGCCTGCTGCCTGCGCAGGTTTCGGGCGAGGAGCTCGAGGCCCTGATCGAGCAGGTTATCGCCGAGCTGGGCGCTACGTCCAAGAAGCAGATGGGCCAGGTTATGGGTGCACTCGGCAAGGCCACCGGCGGCAACTTCGACAAGCCGGCAGCAGCAAAGATCGTCGGAGCGAAATTGGCGTAAGTGCCGGCCGACACATAGCTGATGTCGAGGGGGGGGCGTGACCATTGCGGTCGCGCCCCTTTTTGATGAGCCTGTCCCCAATGAGTGGGTTATCCCCAATGACTAGGGGGAAGATTGCGGGTTCTTTACGGGGATGTAGTGTGGGCTGCGGAAACGTGGTTCTTTCCGTACAATAGTTCAACTCGTGTAAACGCAGGGAAGGGACATTCATGGCAGACATGATCGAGATCAAGCATCTCAACAAGTACTTTGGCGACCTGCATGTGCTCAAAGATATCAACCTCACCGTCAAGCGCGGCGAGAAGCTCGTAATGATCGGGCCTTCCGGCTCGGGTAAGTCGACGCTCATCCGTTGTGTCGATTATCTTGAGGAGCCCACATCGGGCGAGGTCATCATTGACGGTACGCCGCTCACCAAAAAGAACCACCTGGAGATGGCTCGCAAGTATAGCTCCATGGTGTTTCAGCAGTTCAACCTGTATCCCAACATGACGGTGCTGGGCAACCTGACACTCGCGCCCACCAAGCTGCAAAAGAAGAGCAAGGAGGAGGCGACCGAGATCGCCATCGCCGCGCTCAAGCGTGTTGGCATGGCGCATAAGGCCGGCGAGTATCCGCAGAACCTCTCGGGCGGTCAGCAGCAGCGCATCGCCATCGCTCGTGCCCTGTGCACCAAGCAGCCCATCATCCTGTTTGACGAGCCGACCTCGGCGCTCGACCCCGAAATGGTCCAGGAAGTCCTGGACGTTATGATTGAGCTCGCGCAGGAGGACATCACCATGATCTGCGTGACGCACGAGATGGGCTTTGCGCGCCAGGTGGCTGACCGCGTCATCTTTATGGAGGACGGCCGCATCCTGGAGGAGGGTACGCCCGAGCACTTCTTCGATAACCCCGAGAACCCGCGCTGCCGCGAGTTTCTGTCCAAGATTCTGCACTAGGCGCGGTGATGGACATGATGGATATGACGAGGGCGGCCGTGTCGCGCCGTCACTTTTTGCAGCTGGCTGGCGCCGGCATGCTTGCGCTGACGGGGACCGCGCTTACCGGTTGCGGCAACTCCACCAGCGGCGAGGGCTCCGACAAGGGGTCCAAGCTTGCAGCCATTAAGTCGCGTGGCCATCTGAATGCTGGCGTTAAGAAGGATGTTCCCGGCTACGGCTATTACGACACCGCCAAGGGCCGCTTTGAGGGCATGGAAGTCGATTTGTGCTACCAGATCGCCGCTGCCGTCTTTGGCGTGAGTTACAAGGAGGCCCGTGCCCAGGAGCTTGTCGAGTTTACCGACGTGACGCCCAAGACACGCGGCCCACTGATCGATAACGGCCAACTCGACGTGGTCGCGGCGACCTACACCATCACCGACGAGCGCAAGAAGAGCTGGGATTTCTCGACGCCGTACCGCACCGACTACGTGGGACTCATGGTCAAGAAGCGTTCGGGCTTTACCTCGATTGAGGACCTGGACGGCAAGGTCATCGGCGTGAGCCAGGGCGCTACCACGCAGGGCCTGATCGAGCAGATGATCAAGGACAACGGCTTTAGCTGCAAGCCCGAGTTTAGGGCCTTTAGCGGCTACCCCATCATTAAGAGTTCGCTCGACGCCGGCAATATCGACGTCTTTGCCATGGACCGTTCCACGCTGGCCGGTTACATGAACGAGACCGTTGAGCTGCTGCAGCCCGAGGTCAAGTTTGGCGAGCAGGGCTACGGCGTGGCGACCAAGAAGGGCTGCGACCTTTCGGCCGTGGTCGATCAGGTGATTTGCGATCGCCTGGCCGATGGCTGGCTCGACCAAGAGGTCAAGACCTGGGGTCTTGTATAGGCGCATCGTCCAAGGAAGGAATCAAATGCTCGAAGGATTGTTTGACGCCGACCGCTGGTCGACGACATTTCAAAACATGGGGCCCTTCTGGGAGGGCTTTGGCGTGACGCTGCAAGTGGTCGTTGCCGGTCTGCTGCTGTCGCTGGTGCTGGGCACGCTGCTGGGCGTGTTCTCTACCACTCGCTCGCGTGTACTGCGCGCCATAAGCCGCGTGTATGTGGAGTTTTACCAGAACACTCCGTTGCCCGTGCAGGTGCTCTTTATGTACATGGCCGGTCCGCAGTTTTTGCAGGCCATAACCGGTGCCGACCAGCCGGTGCGCATCGCGCCGTTCGTGCTGGGCTTCTTGGGTGTGGGCCTGTATCACGCGGCCTACATCTCGGAGGTCATCCGCACTGGTATCGAGGCGGTTCCGCGCGGTCAGATGGAGGCGGCCCAGAGCCAGGGCTTCACCCGTGCGCAGGCGTACTGGTACATCGTGCTGCCCCAGACGTTCAAGATCATTCTGCCGCCGCTGTGTAACCAGGCGCTCAACCTGGTCAAGAACACGTCGGTGCTGGCGCTTGTGGCCGGCGGCGACCTTATGTACCGTTCCGACAACTTTGTGAGTCTGTACGGTTACCTGCAGGGATACATCGTCTGCTGCCTTATGTACTTCATCATCTGCTTTCCGCTCGCCATGCTGGTACAGTGGCTCGAGCGCCGCTCCAAGGAGCGTCCGCGCGGCGTGAGCCTGGCCGAGCTGGGGCTCGACAACGTAGAGGAGGCCTAGCGCATGGAAATCTTCAACGCGACCAACCTGCTCTACATTTGGGGCGGCTTTGTTAAGACAATCGAGATCTCGGCGCTGTCGATCTTTTTCTCGCTCATCTTTGGCACGGTGCTGGCGCTCGTTAAAAGCTATGCGCCCCGCCC
>DBFOIV010000128.1:0-11919 GCA_048489175.1 Collinsella sp.
CCCTCGCCCCATGCAAAGATGCGGTCGGGGTCCATGCCATCAAGATTGCGCGCCACCTTCGCCAGCGCGCAACCCCAACGGACGCGCTCGACAAAAGCGGGCGAAGAAATCCCCCGCTGCAGGTCGTCCGCACCAGCAACATCGTCATCCAGCGCGAGGACGGCATACCCCATGGCGGCAAATCTCGTCATGTGATGCCAGCCGCGCACAGGCCGATCGATATCGTGGAACATCAGGCACAGCGGCACGCGCTCAGACACTCGGGCACGACCGACAGGCTCGATCAAACGAGCGTGAATCGCATCGTCACCGAGCTCAAAGGAGACCTCCGAGTAACGGGCGCAGGGGTTAACAAAGTCAATCGCCGTAATGGCCAGGCCTTGAATCTCAAGATTCGAAGCGCATGTCTCTAAATCAGAAACATCTGCTTGGACATCACCGCGCCAGTCCCGATATTCTGCGAGCCTTGACGAAACCGTTCCAGGAATTCCCACGAGCCCGGGGACAATCAGCTCATTAACATTGCTCTCGCACTTAGACATGAGCCTCCCCTCCCTTGCAGAAAAACGGAATGATCAGATCGTCAAAATCCTGAATCTCCTCGTGGCCAAAGCCTTCAAAGAACTCATGACGCTTTTCGCAGGTCAGGTTGTTATAGACCGCAAACTGCGTCGCTGGCGGGCAGACGATATCGGCTGTGCCGGTGCCAAACAGCACGGGGCATTTGACCATAGGGGCAAAGTTCTTGGAATCGAAGTACGCCAGCTTGGCATAGGCTTCGTCAATACGAGTCGAGTCCTCGTCAAACCAGCGAGACCAATAGCGCAGGCCCTCGTAGGCAATGTCGTCTGCATCCAAATCCCAGACTAGGCGGAAATCTGACAGGAAGGGATAGAGGATGGCGGCACGATTGATAAGCTCGCTGTTAAGCGCACAGGTCGCAATGCCCAAACCACCACCCTGCGACGCGCCGTTCACAAACACACGAGAAAGATCGATGCCCTCGAGCTCGCGAACAATACGGCACAGGATGCGAATATCTTGGTGCAAGCGGACATAGTAGAGGTTGGCCGGGTCGCCGTCGATGCCGGCGACGATATGCCCGGCAACCGTTGTGCCCTCAAATCCACCAATGTCCTCGGAGGGACCTCCTTGGCCGGGGCAGTCGAGGGCGATGAGTGCCATGCCCATGCCCGCAAACGACGCCTGCTCAAACCAGCTGCGGCTTGCACCCGGATACCCATGGAACTGAAGTACCAATGGCACGGGCTCGTCCGAGACAGGTTTAAGGTATTTGGCATGCAGGCGCGCGCCACACATGCCGGTATACCAGAGGTCGAAAAGCTGGCAGGTCGCGGCATCGGCGACCGATGCCGTCTCGATCGCATAGTCAAGCCCGACGGCGTCGGCCTCGGCCATGCGATCCTTCCAAAAGAGATCGAAATCTGATGGACGGGACATAGCGCCTCGATATTCACCAAATTGCTGTTGTAGCTCCTGAGCACTTGGCATGGCCCGTGAACCCAACCTTTCGAAATCGCAACGGAGGTGCGCCCGGCAAGGGAACCGGGCGCACGGGAGGGAAAGCGAGGCTACTCGCCGAGCTTGGGATGCAGTAGCGACGGCGCAGCGCCGAGCAGCATCTTGGTGTAGGGGTCCTGGGGGTGCTGGAAGACCTGCTTGGCCTCGCCCTGCTCGACGATCCTGCCGCCATTCATAACGATGATGTCGTCAGAGATATAGCGGACCGTCTGGATGTCATGGCTGATGAACACCATGGCCAGGCCGAGCTCCTTCTTAAGGTCGGTCAGCAGGTTCAGAATCTGTGCGCGGACCGAAACGTCCAGAGCCGAGGTGGGCTCGTCGGCGATGATAGCGTCGGGGTTCAGCGACAGGGCACGGGCAATTGCCACGCGCTGGCGCTGACCGCCCGAAAGCTGGCCGGGAAGAACCTCGGCGGCAGAGCTGGGCAGACCGGTGAGCTCCAAGAGTTCCTTGACGCGCTTCTCCTGCTCGGCCTCGGTACCCAAGTTGTGGACGCGCATGGGGTCGAGCAGCTGCTCGCGAACGACCATGCGGGGGTTGAGCGCCGTGGCCGGGTTCTGGAACACGACCGAGATGACGCGACCCATGTGGCGACGGTCCTCGGCGGTACGTTTGGTAACGTCCTTGCCCTTAAAGTAGACCTTGCCGCTCGTGGGGGCCTGCAGGCCGCACATGACGTTGGCGGTGGTGGACTTACCGCAACCGGACTCGCCGACGATGCCGATCGTCTGACCGGGCATGAGCTTAATCGTTACACCCTGGACGGCGTGAACCAGGTTGGGGTGCAGAATCGAGCCGGTACGGGTCCTAAAGGTGACGTGGACGTCATCAAGGAAGATGATCGGCTCGACGCCGTTGACTGCGGTCTCGCTCATCTACATCACCTCCGCGTGAGGGGTCAAACCATTTGCCTTGAGCACCTCGTCGGGGAGCTCGGAATAGAAGTGCTCGGTGCCGGGCACGCGCTTGAAGACCGGACGGGTGTCCAAGCCAATACGCGGATGGCTCGAGCGGGGCGCGAAGCGATCGCCCTTGGGGAAATCGCGCGGGCTCGGAACGGCGCCGGGCACCTGGTGCAGGCGACCCGAACCGCTCTCGATGGACAGAACGGAACCCAGAAGACCGCGGGTGTACTCGTGGATCGGGTTGGTGAGCAGCTCCTTGGTGGGTGCCTGTTCGATAACCTGGCCAGCGTACATAACCGTGATGTTATGGGCAACCTCGGCAACCAGAGCCAGGTCATGCGAAACGAAGATCATGGCAAAGCCGAGCTTGGCCTGAAGATCGTTGAGCAGCTTGATGACCTGCTTCTGGACGGTAACGTCCAGAGCGGTCGTGGGCTCGTCGCAGATGACCAGCTTGGGGTCGCGGGTAAGGGCCATAGCGATCAGGACACGCTGACGCTGGCCGCCGGAAAGCTCGTGCGGATAGCTCTCGAGCGTGCGCTTGGGATCGAGGCCGACGAGCTCCAGGAGCTCCTCGGCGCTGCGGGTTCCGCCGCGCTTGGTGAGCTGCTTCATCTGGGCAGAGATGAGCATGGAGGGGTTAAGCGAGGACAGGGCGTCCTGATAGACCATAGCGATATCGGTACCGCGCAGGCCGAACCACTCCTTCTTGCTCATCTTGAGCAGGTCGCGACCCTCCCAGAGAACCTCGCCGGAAAGATGCTCGTCATCATCGGTCAGGCCCATGATGGCCAGCGTGGTGATGGACTTACCGCAACCGGACTCGCCCACCAGGCCCATGGTCTGACCAGGACGGACGTCAAAGTTGACATGGTCGACGACGTTGATATCACCGTGATGCTCAAACTGAATGCAGAAGTCACGGACCGAGAGAATCGGTTCGACAGACTCGTCGGGCACATGGCGATCGTCACGCTTGAGCTCGACATCGCGCAGGGCGCCAAGGCGAGCGGAGAGGGACTGGGCCTGCTCCTTGTAGGCGCGAACGGGGTCGGAGACCAGCAGGTCGGCCTCGCGACGCTTGGAGGAATCGGTCGGATCCAGGGCGGCGGAGGGAGCAGCGGCCATGGCGTCGGTAATGCCCTCGGAGAGGATGTTGAGCGCCAGGCAGGTGATCATGATGGCCAGGCCCGGGAACAGCGCCTGCCACCAACGGCCGGCGAGCACGCCGCCGCGGGCGTCGGCGAGGATGTTGCCCCAGGTAGCGGTGGGCTCCTGGATACCAGCGCCGATGAAGGTCAGCGAGGCCTCGAAGATGATGGCGTCGGCGACCAGGGTAACGGTGAAGACCATGATCGGGGCGATGCAGTTACGCAGAACATGCTTGATCAAAATCCACGGAGCCTTGGCGCCGGAAACGATGACCGCGCGGACATAGTCCTCGCCGTACTCGGACACGATGTTGGCGCGCACGATACGGGCAATCTGCGGAGTGTACATAAAGCCGATGGCGAAGATGATCGACGGCACGGAGTTGCCCAGGATGGAGACGAAGACGGCCGCGAGGGCGATGCCGGGGATGGACATGATGATGTCTAAGATACGCATGATCGTCTCGGAGACGGCCTTGCGCGAAACCGCTGCAAGGGCGCCCACGACCGAGCCGCAGACCAGAGCCATGGCAGTGGCGCCAAAGCCGATGATCAGCGAGTAACGACCACCGTAGAGCATACGCGACAGAATGTCGCGGCCCTTATCGTCGGTACCGAAAATAAATCCGTTGCCGGGAGCCTGGCGAGCCGTAAAGATCTCGACCGGGCTATAGGGGGCAAGAAGGGGCGCCAGAATCGCAGTCAGGGCGACCAGCACCAGCACGACGGCTGCAATCTTAGAAGACAGCGTCATCTTCTTCCAGCCACCGAGCTTGAGCCCCTTAGAGGCAGCCTTCTCGAGCTGCTCGGTTTGCTTCTCTCGAATCTTTACCATAATCTACACCGTCCTGATGCGCGGGTTGATGAGCAGGTAGAGCATGTCAACCACGATGTTGATGATGATGAAGGCAAGAGCAACGACGATAACGACGCCCTGAACCAGGTTCGCCTCGTTGCCCTGAACGCCCTGCAGAATCGCGGTGCCCATGCCGGGGAGGTTGAAGATAACCTCGATGACGACGGCGCCGCCCATGAGGTAACCGATCTTAAGACCGAGGGTGGTGACCGGGGTGATCAGCGCATTGCGAAGAACGTTGATGCCGACGACGACCTTCTCGGGAACGCCGGCGCCACGAGCCATACGGACATAATCCTTATCGAGCTCCTCGACCATGGCGGTACGCACGATACGAGTCATCTGGCCCGTCAGCGGAAATGCCAAGGCGATAGCGGGCATGATCATACGTCCCAGATAGCCAACCGGATTCGTGGTGAAGTGAGGCAGAGCACCCGATGCCGGGAGCACCTTAAGGTAGGAAGAGAACAGCAGGATCAACAGAACGGCAAGCCAGAACGACGGGGTTGCCAAGCCGGCGATGGAAAAGACGCGGATCACTTGGTCCGGCCATTTGTCGCGATACAGTGCCGCGATGACGCCGAGCAAAAACGAAACGACCGCACCGATGGCAAGACCGATGAAGGTCAGCTGCATCGTGACGGGCAGGGCCGTGGAGATGCGCTTGGCAACGGAGTTGCGAGCAGCACCATAGGTGCCCATGTCGCCATGGATCAAATCGCCCATATAGCGCACGTAGCGCACGGGCCAGGGGTCGTCCAGACCATACTTCTCATGGTACTCGGCAACCGCCTCGGGCGAGGCACCGTCACCCAACGCCGTGTAGGCGGGGTCGGTCTTGGAGAACGACATAAGGAAGAACACCAGGACGGTGACGCCCAATGCCATGATCGGCAGCGCCACAAGACGCCTTTCAATCAAACGTAGCAAGTTGTTCACGTTCTCTCCCCTTTCTTTTGTCGGTAGGACCAACTGGTATATGAGTACGGATACTCATTACAAGACCCGAGCGACATCGTTGCCGCCCGGGTCTTTGTTTCAACTATGAGGATACGGTCCCAACGACCGACATCCTGCATACAGACTCAAGCGAGTCTTACGCCTTGACGGTCGCGACGCCCCTGAAGGACATGCTCGTCGTGCCGATGCCCTTGAAGCCATCGAGGGCCTCGCCGTTGGGCGCAGTGGACGGATCGTCCCAGGAAGCGGAGACGGTCTTGACGTGGACAACGGGGTACAGAACGGCGTTGTCGGCAATGATGTCGAAGCACTCGTTCCACTTCTTCTGCTGCTCGTCGCCCTCGGCGGCAAGAGCCTCGTCCATGAGACCGTGGAGCTTCTGCCACTCAGCGGACTCCTTCCACGGGCAACGAGTCTGCATCCAGACGTTGTCGCCGTACCACCAGTTGAGCAGCAGGTCGGGGTCGGCGCCGAAGCAGGAAGGATCGCCAGGGGCAAGGAGGATATCGTAGGCCTCGCCGCCGTCGATGGCAGCGTAGGTGGCCGGCGAGGTATCGGTCTGGATGGTCACATCGAAGCCGAGAGCGTCGAGGTCGTTCTTGACCTGGGCGGCCATGCCCTTAATCTGCTCGTTGTCGGTGGTGCGCAGGGTGATGGCACCCGGGGTGATGCCAGACTCCTCGATGAGCTTCTTGGCCTTCTTGGCGTCGGTCTTGTACACCGTGGAAGCCTCATGATAGTTGGTGAAGCTCTTGGGCAGGTAGCAGCTGGCAGCGGTGGCAAGGCCGGCGAAGGTGTTGCTGACCATCTTCTCGGTGTCGAGCGCATACATGACAGCCTGACGGACCTTGACGTTGTTCCAAGGCTCCTTGGCGACGTTGAACATGATGAAGCGGGTGCCGAAACCCTGAACGTTATCGATCTTGCAGCCGGCGCTCTCGAGCTGGTCGACGGCGTCAGCGGTAACGAGCTCCATAACGAGCGTGGAGCCCTCCTGCTGAGCGGTAACGCGAGCGGTGGGGTCGGTCAGGATGCTGTACTGGATCTTCTTATCCTCGGCAGCATACTCACCGTTGTACTCGGGGTTGGGAACCAGGGTAATCTCGGTATCGGAGATAGAGTCGTACATCCAGGGGCCGGAGCCGATCGGCTGCTTGGCGCGGTCCTCCTCGGTCTGGGTGGCCGGGGTAACGCGGACGATGGCCAGACGATCCTTGAGCAGGGAGAAGTTGGGGACCTTGGTCTTGACTGTCACGGTGCTGGCGTCCTTGGCCTCGATGGACTCGAAGGGCTGGAAGAACGGAGCATAGGTAGCGGAAGCGGCGCAAGCGGTGTAGGAGGCAACGACATCGTCAGCGGTGACCTCGGTGCCATCGGAGAACTTGGCGCCCTTGCGGATGGTGACCTCGAAAGTGGTGTCGTCCACAGACTTGGGATCGTCGGTGGCGAGCTCGTTGAAGGTGCTGTAGTCGTGGTAATCGATGCCGTAGAGGCCCTCGACGACGTGCCAGTTAGCACCCAGGCCCACAGCGGAGCCGGTGCTGGCGGGATCGAAGCTGGACGGAGCGTAAGCGGAACCAGCGGTGATCACGCCGCCGCCACGGTTAGCGGAATCGGTGGAACCGGAAGCGGAACCCTCGTCGCTAGAGCTGCCACCGCAGCCGGTGAGACCAAGCCCTGCGACAGCAGCGACGCTGCCGGTGAGGCCGAGGAACGAACGCCTGGACATACCCTTGTTGATGATGGCCATGTCTTCTCCTATCAATAGAGAATCTTACTCGGGAGCACCTAAACTTGCCCCCGCGCAACTTGCGGACGATATATACCTTACCTACCGACGTACCCAACTGAGGTGCCGCGCTCGGCGACCGATACATACATCCGCTTGAACGGTATTTACTACCGTTCACCGAATTCATTGACAAACGATTCGTCAGACAGTATGTATCGACGAGGTGAGATATCAGTCTTCGTCAACCCGCAGGATAGCAGGGTTTTCGCGTGGGTTAGTCAAACGTTTTAGCGTTAATAAAACCCGAAACCAGCAGGCAATCATGGCGAAATAAATGGTTGAAAATCGCGCAATCATGTATATCAGTTGTTTAGAAGCGCATTTAATTTTCGGAACGGTTGGCCGATGTCTGGGCGCGCTCGGCATTCCATGCAACAAGTGCCTCGTGGACCGCTTTGGCGACATCGGCCGGAACGCCTCGAACTTCTGCAATCTCCTGCTCGCTTGCCGCACGCAAACGCTTCATCGAGCCAAAATGGCGCATAATGGCACGTTTTCTGGTGGGTCCCACGCCTGGAACGTCATCGAGCACCGAAACCGTCATGGCTTTGTCGCGCAATTCGCGATGGAACGTGATGGCAAATCGGTGGGACTCATCGCGTACCTGCTTAATTAGATAGAGCGAAGCAGACCCGGTCGGCAGCACGACAGGAGTCTCGTCCCAAGGCACAAAAACTTCCTCGTCGGCCTTCGCCAAGCCACAAACTGGTATATCGAGCCCAAGAGCCTCAAGTTGCTTGATCGCAGCGGTCAATTGCGGCTTACCGCCATCGACAACGAGCAAATCGGGGCGTGAGCCAAAGCGCTCGTCGGCCATGCGCTCGGGAGCATAGCGTCGTCCCAAAACCTCGGACATCGACACGAAGTCGTTTGCCTCGTCCAATTCGGCTTGAATTTTAAAACGACGGTACTGGCTCTTGTCGGCGCGCCCGTTGGTAAACACCACCATCGAGGCGACCGTAAAGGTGCCATGCAGTGTAGAGATATCGAAGCACTCGATACGCAACGGCGGCGATGGCAGCGCCAACGCACTTTCGAGCTCCAGGAGCGCTTGATTGGTGCGGTCGTCAGCGTACCCCGTTCGCATCATGTAGCGCATGAGGGCATGGCGCGCATTTTTGGATGCCATATCGAGCAAACGGTGCTTTTCGCCACGCTGCGGCCTATGGAGATGGCAGGAACGCTCGCGCTTGCCTGCAAGCCACTCCCCCAGCGCCTCCGCATCCTCAAGCTCGACAGAGAGGTTTATCTCAGCTGGAATATCAGCCGTCTCGTCGTAATAGCGCTTAAGAAAGCCCGACTGGAGCTCTTCCTCGTCAACATCAAGACCCTTGTCGAGAATGAACTCGCAGGTGCGAACTGTTCGGCCCTCACGCACGACAAAGACGCAAGCGGCAGAGATGGTCTCCTCGCGATAGAAACCGATGACATCGATATCGACACTGGAGGGAAAAACGACTTGCTGACGGTCGTCCAGACCCCTGATGACCTCCAAACGACGCTTGACGCGTGCCGCGCGCTCAAAATCGAGTGCCTCGGCGGCATCCGCCATCTCGGAAGTCAGCTCGTCGACGACATCCTTGCGATGGCCCGACAAAAAGCGCTCGACACGCTTGACGTTCTTGGCATAGTCTGCCGGGGAAATCGCGCCGACACACGCACCCGGCCCGCGCCCGACATGGTAGTCGAAGCAGGGACGCCCGTTTTGTGCGCAAATCATATTGACGATGTCTTCCTCGCCCTTGTGGGACTCGATGATACGGCGACAACGACGCCACTCCGCACAGGATGCAGAGCAGATGGGGATAACCTTGCGCAGCGTATCTATCGTCTCACGTGCCGCACGGCTATCGGTATAGGGTCCAAAATAGCGCGTTCCCGGCTTATGACGCTCACGCGTGTATTTGATAGCGGGATACAGGTCGCCCTTTGTAATGGCGATAAAGGGGTAGCTCTTGTCATCCTTGAGGTCGACGTTAAAGTACGGATGGTACTGACCAATCAAATTGCGCTCGAGCACCAACGCCTCGTGCTCGGTCTCCACCACGATATAGTCAAAGCTCGCCACCAGCTGCATCATCAGCGGGATCTTTTGACGCTCATCCTGCAGTGTCACGTACTGGCGCATACGGGAACGCAGGTTTTTTGCCTTGCCAACGTAGATGACATCGCCCTTGGCATCTTTCCAAAGGTAACATCCGGGCTGCGTGGGAACGCGCGAAACCTGCTCGGCGAGTGTTGGAATGTTGTCGTGACCGGCCACACGCACCTACTTGCGACGAAGCAGCGCCGAGACCTCGGGCATCTTAAGGACGACGGCAAGGCCAAAGGTAACAGCAAGCGAGACGACACCCGCAACGCAAACGTAGCCAAGAGTAATCAGAATCGAGCCGCCAAGTGCCCCGACAAAGTGCTCAAGCGCCCACATGACGCCGGCGCCTGCGGCAGCACCCAGGCCACCGAGCAAAAGGCCAAAGAAACCGCCATGCAGGATAGATTTGACCTGAAGGCCACGCAGACGACGACGCAGCCACCATAGCGAACATCCGACCAAGATCACGTAGTCGACGACATACGAAAGCGCGATTGCCGGCATACCGAAGCCCAGCACAACGCCAAACAGCAGAACCGAGCCGGCCTGGCCGATGGCGGAATACAGGCAATAGCGGCTATAGGGCTTCATGTCGAGCAAGGCAGAGAAGCTCTTCTGCATCAATACGACCACGCCGTAGAGCGGCAGCGAGAACGCCAGGTAGACAAGGTACTCGGACACCAGCGTCACGCCGGATTCATCGAACTTGCCAGCACAGTAGATCATGTTGAGCGGACGCGCGAAGACAATCAGGTACAGCGCGAACGGAATCAGGAAGAACAGCATCTGGGCGACGCCACGCGAAATGCCCGTGCGAACGCTGTCGTAATCCTTCTCCTGTGCGTCGTGAGAGAGCTCGGTATAGAGCGCCGTCGAAAGCGAGGCAGCAATCAGCGCGTAGGGTAGCGTGTACCACAGGCGCGCATAGGCGATGACGGAAGGACCCGTCTCGGGCTGGACCACCAGCGCGGCAGCGTTGGTGATAGAAGTCGAGACAAACATGCACACCGTGGCGAGCAGCGTCGGGATACCGAGCGCAATCGTCTGGCGCAGCGCGGGGTCCTTAAAGTCGATATGGATATGGGGATGCACGCCGTGCTTGCCAAGCGCGGGAATCTGACATGCCATCTGAACAAAGACACCGAGGGTCGTACCGGCCGCAATCAAGATGATGCCGGCACGTTCGCCAAACTGTGCGGACACGGGCGCAAAACCCATAAAGCTCGCAATGACGATCACATTGTTGAGGACCGGGGCAAACGTCGACCAAAAGTAGTCGCGGTGTGCGTTGAGAACGCCCGAAAACACCGAGCCCAAACCATAAAACAGAATCTGGATGGCAAAGAAACGGAACATGAACGCAGCGGTATCCATGCTGCCGCCGTCACCCGAAAGGAACGATTGCGTCCAGATAAAGCCCGGGGCGAACACGGTCCCCAGCAACGAAATGCCACCCAGCACCAAAAGCAGAATGCCGAGCAGGTTGCCCACGTACTCGTTCGAGGCCTCGCGACCCTGCTCACGCCTCACGCCCATGTACACGGGCAAAAACGCCGTCACGAGCATGCCGCCCATCACGAGTTCGTAGAGCATATTGGGCAGGTTGTTGGCGACCTGATAGGAGGACGAGAGTAGCGACATGCCGATAGCGGCCGCCATTGCCCACGTGCGGATAAAACCGGTGACGCGAGACACGATGGTCAGGATGGTCATAAGCCCGGCGGAACGACCAACCGTGGAGTAGTCCGACGAGCCCATGTCGTCAGTGTCATCTCGCGACGAAGAAGCTTCGGATGAGGGTGTCTGAGGCGCAGATTCTTTTGCAAAATGAGCTCCGCGCTTCAATTCTTCCTGCGGCATCGCTCAGTCCTCTCTCGTAATCGCGGCAACCGTCGCCCCGCAAAATGCAATTAAATCATCGGGTGCAAGCTCGAGCTGATAACCACGCTTGCCTCCCGAAATAAAAATGGTATCCCAAAGGACACATGTCTCATCAATGAGCGTCCGGTAGCGTTTTTTCATACCGACCGGGCTGCAGCCGCCGCGAACGTAGCCAGTCGCCGCAAGCAAATCCTTCACATGCATCATGGCCAAGGACTTCTCCCCCGCGGCACGCGCGGCGGACTTTAGATCGAGCTCGTCGGCAACAGGGATACAGCACACGACATAGTCGTTGGACGGTGTCACGCAGACCAAAGTCTTAAATCCTTGACCGGGCTCCTCGCCAAGCTGCTCCGAAATCGCGACACCCAGGCCCACCGACTCATCACCATCGTCTTCGTACGTATGTAGAACATAGGAAATGCCGGCGCTTTCCAGCTCGCGCATCGCATTGGTTTTTGGCGTCTTTACAGCCTTTGCCATGACATATCCTTTCCCTCGCATTCGGACGCAAGGATTAAGTATATGTCCAATTCGGCTGCATACGTCACTTCGGCACAGCAAGCGCCATCGAATCACAGGGAGTCGATGGCGCCCATAAACTGAATCGCCTATTTATTGAGCATCAAGTTGAGCCTGACGCTCCCGGTCACGCCTGAGCAACGGCGCCAAAAACTTGCCCGTATAACTCTGCGGACAGTCCGCAACCTGCTCCGGTGTGCCCGAAACCACGACGG
>DBFOIV010000129.1:0-16041 GCA_048489175.1 Collinsella sp.
CATGAGCGACATCATCGACCAGCTCAACGAGGCGGGCACCGGTCTGCTCGTCACGGTTGACGAGGTGGACCCGACACTCGACGAGATGATTCAGCTCGCAGCGACGTATCAGCACTTTGTGACCGATGGGAAACGCGTCGCCCTGCTCATGGCAGGACTTCCCAACAACGTCTCGACGTTGCTGAACCACAAGACGGTCTCGTTCCTTCGCCGCGCCCAACAATATCATCTGGGTCGCATTGCCGACTATGACGTACGCGAGGCCTTGATTCGCACAATCCAGGAAAACGATCGCCTGGCAGATGCTGAGGGAATCGATAGAGCCGTTCGCTCGATCTCTGGTTTTCCCTTCCTATTGCAACTTGTAGGCTACCGTGCCTGGGATCTCACAAGCGATTCGAAGGAAATCTCGTCACGCGACTTTGACCTGGGAATCAAAATCGCGCGCGACGAGATGGACGACCGAATCCTCGCGGCAACCTATCGGGAACTTACGGCAGAGGACAAGCGATTCCTCATCGCCATGCTCGATGACGAGGAAGAGTCCACCACCGCTGACCTTGTCGAGCGCCTTAAGCGTTCGCCGCAGCAGGTCTCCCGCTACCGACGCCGCATGATAGATGCCGGCATCATCGGAGAACGCGGGCGCGGTATCGTCGCTTTTGAATTGCCGTTTTTCCGCGACTATCTCGCCGCTCAGTGCGTGAAATAGGCATCAATGAGGCAAAGGGGCTGTCCCTTTGCCTCATTGTCTATAGGTAGCGACCGGTAATGCTCTTGGAGCAGGCCGCGGTGTCGCCTGGCGTACCGGCGCAGACGATTTGCCCGCCGGCGCCACCACCGCCCGGGCCCATGTCGATCACATAATCGGCGTTACGGATAAGGTCGAGATCGTGTTCGATCACGACGACTGTGGCGCCCTTGGCAACGAGGCCGTCAAACACGCTCAGCAACACCTGAACATCGAGCGGATGTAGTCCGATCGTGGCCTCGTCGAACACGAATACGGCATCATCCTGCACGCGTCCCATCTCGCTCGCGAGCTTAAGACGCTGCGCCTCGCCGCCCGAAAGCGCCGGCGTGGGCTCACCGAGCGTGAGATAACCCAATCCCAGGTCGTGCAAGGTCTGCAAGCGCGTCTGGACTTTCTTGAGCCCCAGTGTGGCGTCGAGGGCCTCGTCAACACTCATGTCCATAAGCTGCGGCAACGTAAGCAGACTCCCGTCCTTGCCCTCGCGATGGATATGCGAAGCCGCGTCTGCATAACGTGATCCACGACATGCCGGGCAGACGATCTCGACGTCGGGCAAAAACTGCACGTCGAGCGATATCGAGCCCGTGCCATCGCACGTAGGGCAGCGTAAGGCGCCAGTGTTGTAGCTAAAGGCACCCGCCTTGTAGCCGGCTGCTTTGGCCTCGGACGTACGGGCGAAGGCGCGACGCAGCTCGTCATGAATGTCGGCATAAGTCGCCACTGTCGAGCGCACGTTGGCGCCGATAGGCGTAGCGTCAATCAGGTTTGCGCGGGCAATGCCTTCGGCATCGACCCAGCGCACATGTTTTGGCAGGCGCTCGCCGGCTGCCTGCGCCTTAAGCGCCGGGATGAGCGTCTCGAGCACCAACGTCGTCTTGCCCGAACCCGAAACGCCCGTAACCGCAACAAGGCGGCCGCGCGGGATATCAACTTCGAGCGGCTTAACGGTATGGATGGCATCGGTTGCCATGCGAATATGCCCCTGGTCGAACATTTCCTCGTCAGTCACCTGCGGACGCAAGCGCTTGGACTCTGCGCGCAAAAACGGAGCGATGCGGCTGCCCTGCGATTGTTCGAGCTCGTCCACCGTGCCAGCGGCAATCACATTACCGCCGCCTGCTCCGGCAACGGGGCCCATCTCGACCAGATAGTCGGCTTCCGCCAGTACGCGCGTATCGTGGTCGACAACAACCACGGTGTTGCCGTCATCCACCAGATCGCGCATCACACCCACCAAGCCGTCGACATTGGCAGGATGCAAGCCGATCGAGGGCTCGTCCAGCACATAGAGCACGCCCGTCGATCGATTGCGCACCACGCGAGCAAGCTGCACGCGCTGGCGCTCACCCGTGGAAAGCGTGGCACCGGCGCGATCGAGTGAAAGGTAATCGAGACCCAGGTCGACCAGACGACGGGCCGTGCTCAAAAACGAATCGCAGATATCCGTCGCCATGGGCCGCATCTCGGGCGGCAAGGATGCGGGCACCCCGCGCACCCACTCAATCGCCTCGCCCAGCGTCATGGCCGCCGCCTGCGCCAGATTGATACCGCGCACCTGGGGCTGGCGTGCCGCCTCGGAGAGACGCGTGCCGCTGCAGTCGCGGCATGGGCCCTCGCGCAAAAAGCGCGCAACGCGTTTTAAGCCCTTATCGTCCTTGACCTTGGCGAGCGCATTCTCGACGGTATAGACGGCGTTGTAATAGGTGAAGTCGAGCGGCGTGGCGCCCTCGCCGTTTTTGGGAACGTAGAGAATGTGCTTCTTGACCGCCGGGCCGTGGAACACGATATCGCGCTCTTGAGGCGTGAGCTGGTTAAACGGTACGTCGGTGCGTACGCCCATCTCGCCTGCCACCTGCTTCATCAGATCCCACATGAGCGTTCCCCAGGGAAGCACCGCACCCTCGTTGATAGTCTTTGACTCGTCGGGCACCAGGCTCGCTTCGTCCACCTCGCGCATGACACCGGTGCCGCCGCAGGTAGGGCACGCACCACCGCTATTGAAAGCCAAATCCTCGGCACTCGGCGCGTAGAACTCGCGGCCGCATATCGGACACGTGAGCGACAGGCCCGCAGCCACGTTAAGGCTCGGCTCCACGCGCGCCCTGCAGTGCGGACACACGTGATGGGCGCAGCGGCTAAAGAGCAGACGCAGGCTGTTGTTGAGCTCGGTCATGGTGCCAAAAGTGGAACGCACGCCCGGCACGCTGGGGCGCTGATGCAATGCGAGCGCCGCCGGCACGTGCAAGACCTCATCCACCTGGGCGTGTTCGGCCTGTGTCAGGCGACGTCGAGTATAGGTGCTAAGTGCTTCCAAGTAGCGACGCGAGCCCTCGGCATAAAGAACCCCCAGTGCCAGCGAACTCTTGCCCGAACCCGACACGCCGGCAATACCCACGAGCTTTCCCAGCGGGATATCAATATCGATGTCCTTAAGGTTATGGACGCGCGCGCCACGCACCTCGATAGCCTGCGGGCTCATCCTCTGTTCCGTCACCTTTATCACCCTACTCGTACCATAAAATGCGGTCGCGGATATACTCGCCCAGCATGGGCACGGTAAACCGGACGAGGCCGTATCCGGCAGCCTCGATGACGCGCTCGCGAATCAGGCTTGCGCGATATTTGCTCGCCCAGCTTTGGGTGCGATCGCAACGCTCAATGATATCCGCCATGCGAGTCGGTTTGCCCTCGTCAGCCGCCATGGCCTCGATAAAGAGGCGCTGCGGACTGCGCAACCCGTAATACAAGGGAGCGTCGACCGCTTCATAGAACTCGGAGACGGCATCGGCGTAGCCAGCCTCGACATCGCGCCTTTCAATGACTCGCGAGTTGCGCCGGACAGCAGACCGCCACATGTAATAGCCCACCAGCTGAACCATATAGGGATGCCCCATGCTTTTGCGCGCCGCAAGGTCCGCCGTCTCCGCGTCAACGTAAAGACCAGCGTCTTTGACCGTCTGGATATACGAATCGCGCACCTTGGGCAAAGATATCGCCCCCAGCGTACGCTGCTGGGCACGCCGCAAAAACGTCACGCTCGGCTCTTCGAGCAGATCGTCAACCATACTGGGTAAGCCGGCAAAAACAAGCGCAAGGCCGCGCTGGTCGCTATCGGACAAGCCCGTGGCATCCTGGTCTCCGAGCACCTGCTGATAGAGAACGGCAAGAGCCGCCAGCTCCTCGATAGACGCAGATTGAGCCTCGTCAATCGCAAACAGTATGCCCTTGCCTGGACCGAGCTTCTTGAGGCGCTCGTTGACCAGCCCTCGCAACGTCTCGCCCTTTGCTCGCGCCGCCTCGACTGACATCCGCCCAAACGACGGACCGAACTCCATTGACGTTACAACGGGTTTATTCGAGCGAAGCGCGTCGGCCAAGCGGTCGCATAAGCCAAGCGAAGCGGAATCGGAGACAACCGCCCATCCGCGCTCGCTGGCCAGACGTTGCAGCTCCCGCAGGAGAACTGTCTTGCCGCAGCCGCGGTTTCCCGTAATGAGCATGAGCCTGCCCGGCGCTCCGGCGCCGTTATCGAGCCCTTCCGCAAAATCTTCGATGACCGACTCGCGACCGATGAGTATCGGAGGCCGCTTGCCAGCCGTGGGCTTAAAGGGATTTGGATTCATGTCGGTCTCCTCGGATTGGCAAACCCTGTTAATAGTTATACCAACTTATACCGAGTTATACCAATAACATGTGACAAAGAAACTGTCCCTTTGTCACATGTGGCCGAAAAACTCGGCGTCTGCTGCTCGCCAGGGGCGGAAGGTGGCGGGATCGATCTTTACGTGCGCCGCGGCGGGCACGTCGTACCATTTGACCGTGTAACCGGCGCCGTGAGAGCAAAAGACCGAGTCGGGCGTGTTGGGCAGATCGGCCTCGGGCTCATAAGCGGCAGTCTCGATTACGCGCTCGGCATCATGGCAAGCCGCATAGCCGGCAAACTCCAGGTACAGATGTCCGCGACCGCTCGTGTAGGCAGCCACCTCCAGCGCGTAATCCTGCACCTCGGATGCCGGCACGCGACCCATAAGCTTCGCCCGGTCTCCCGCCATCGTCGGCGGCTCGTACTCGGCACCCATGCGCGTGGCATCCGAGAGCGCCCGGCCCACGCACTCCCCCGGCACCTCGAGCTCAAAGCGATACCACGGCTCCAACAGCACCGCCGCGCCGGCCTCACTCGCTTGCATGAGCCCCTGGCGAATCGCGCGGTACGTGGCCTGGCGAAAATCACCGCCCTCGGTGTGCTTGGCATGCGCGCGGCCGCCCGTGAGTGTAATGCGCACATCGGTGATGGGCGAGCCAGTCAGCACGCCCAGGTGGTCGCGCTCCATGGCGTTGGTGAGCGCCAAACGCTGCCAGTTAAGATCGAGCTCGTCGGTCGAGGTCACGGTGCCAAACTGCACGCCCGAACCCGCTGCCAACGGCTCCAGGCGCAGATGCACCTCGGCATAGTGGCGCAGCGGCTCAAAGTGGCCCACGCCCTCGACCGGCTGCGAAATAGTCTCCTTATAGAGAATGCCGCCAGACTCAAACGCAACCGAAAGGCCAAAACGATCGGCCAACACCCGCTGCACGACCTCGAGTTGCACAGCGCCCATCAACTGCAAATGAATCTGCTCTAGATGCGTATTCCAGCTTACGCCGAGCATGGGATCTTCGTCCGCCAGCTCAGTCAACGCTTTGAACACCGCATGGACATCGTGTTCGCCCGGAAGCACCGTATAGGTGAGGACCGGCGCAATGACGGGCGCATCGCCCGCGGGCTCCGCGCCCAGGGCGTCCCCTGGGCGAACATGCGCAAGACCCGTCACAGCACAAATACCGCCAGCAGCAACTTCTTGGGCAAGCTCATACTTTTCGCCGTTATAGATGCGTACCTGATCGACCTTCTGCTCCCATGCCTCGGCGCCGGAACGTCCGTCAATCATCTGCTTGGCATGCAGCGTGCCGCCGGTCGCTTTAACCCAAGCCAAGCGCTCGCCGCGATCCCCGCGGCTGACACGATAGACGCGCGCGGCAAACTCCGGAAGCCATGCCTGTTCACGCATCAGCGCGCATATGCCGTCCAGCAGCTCGTCCACGCCTTGGTCCTTGAGCGCCGACCCGGCAAAGCAGGGAAAGAGTTTGCGCTCGGCAACCATGCGCGACAGCGTTGCGACAGAAAGCTCGCCCGCCTCAAGAAACTCCTCGAGCGCTTCTTCGTCTAACGCGGCAGCGTCCTCCTGAACGGCCCCGCCCGCCAGCAGTTCGTTGGCATCCAGGCAGCCCTCGGAAAGACGTTGCCCAAGTTGTGCCAACAAGACATCGCGGCCGGGATTCTCCAAATCGATTTTATTGATATAGATGAACGTCGGGATGTCATAGCGCGCAAGCAGGCGCCACAGGGTTTCGGTGTGCCCCTGCACGCCGTCGTTGGCGCCCACAACTAAAATCGCGTAGTCCAGCGCGCGCAATGTGCGCTCCGCCTCGGCCGAAAAATCGACATGCCCCGGTGCATCCACGAGCATGACGTGGGTATCGCCATGGTCGAGCACGGCCTGCGACGAGAAGATCGTAATGCCACGCTCACGCTCGATCGCGTTCGTGTCCAGATGCGAATCGCCATCGTCCACGCGGCCGCGCTTGCGAATGCGACCCGCGTTGAACAACATGGCCTCGGCCAGCGTGGTCTTGCCGGCATCGACATGCGCCAAGATTCCAACGACCGCTTGCTTCGACATGGCTCTCCTCTTATTGCAAGCCCATCGCACGCGGCAACGGGCATCCTCGTTCCACACTGGATGATACAATGTACGGGCCGGCGGGCGAAGCGAGCCCTATCCCCCGACCGAGCTCATCGCCCCGCGTTGCCGCGCAGCGATTTTCGTAGGTTCGCGCCTTGCGAAAGCCGGCACCTCCCCTTTTTGTCTGCCTGGGCTCATCTGGGGCGATAACAACGCGAGCCCCACAACAACGCGTTTTACCAAAAATGGCCCCACTCGGGGCCATTTTTGGTAAAACGCTGGTATGTGGCTCGGCCTTTATGCCTCGCGCAGCCAATCAAACGCGACGCGCGGCGTACCGTCCGACACATATACGATACCGGCGCGCTTAAACCCGGCCTTGGCGATGGCTCCCTGCATGGGCAGGTTGTCCCGATGCGTGTCGATGCGCAGGTGATCGGCGCGTTCCTTGGCAAAGGCAAACATCGCAGCCGCGATACCGTGCGCGGTGCCATCGGACGCCACACGGTGCAGCACAGCATACGGGGCGTCGCTGCGCCACTGGCCGCCCTCGATCACATCGTAGGAACTGTCCGGCCCCGGCAGAAAGGCAAACGTCGCCACCACGCGTCCGTCTTCCTCGCACACATAGCTGCCACCGGCGGCGATATCGGCAGCCAGCTGCTCGCCCGAAGGCGTGCCCTCGGGCCACTGCGTCGTGTTGCCATGTGCGCGCATAAAGGCGCGAGCCGCGTCATAGATGGCCATGACGGCGGGAATGTCGGTATCGAGGGTTTTTCTGATCATCACGCGGCGACCTCACGTTTATTGGTATCACTTTGATTGAGCAATGATACCAACGTTTGGAGAAGGGCGCGAAGCAGATGGGAAGCAAAAAGCGAGCCGCCTGGTCAAAGGCCAAAAGCGAGTTTTTGAGCGCTGCTACCGGCGGCGATATGAGCGACCTGTTTGCACGCGAGGACGAGCGCCGCGACGCCCTGGACGCCGAGCGCGATGAAGCCTGGCGCTACAAATCGTGCGAGCGCAAAAACCGTTACGACACGCGCGCCGAGGCCGAGGCAGTTATGGCCGACTGCGAAAACCGCGGACGCCGCGGGCTGGCCTGCTACAAATGCGAATACTGCGGCGGCTGGCACTTGACGTCGCACCCTTGGAAATAGGCGCCGCATCGGCACGGCATTGACGGAGCGCCAGCCATCGCACGCAAGCTACGGGCGCGGCGGCACCAACACATCGTAGCGAACGGCCTTGCCCGCAAGTTGATAGCTCGGCTTAACGCCGGCAAGCAGCGGCCCCTTCACCGGCCGCTTGATAACGACCTTGCGCGGGCGCGCCGCAAGCGCAGCTTCGACCAGCGTCTCCTCATCGGCGCACGGCTGCTCCAGATGGTGCAAGAGTTGGAACTTCTTTTTCACCGCCGCGCTCTTGGTGCGTTCGGGAAACATGGGATCCAGATATACCACGTCGGGGGCGGCAAGCTCGCCCCGCCCGATCAGCTCAGCTGTATGGCGAAGGCCGGCAATGCTGTCCTCGCCCGCATGTAAGCGCATACGCGCCACGGCTGTCGAAAGCGCCGGTTCATCTGCCGCGCGATCCAAAGCATCCTTGAGAAGCGCCGCGATCACGCAATCCTGCTCATACAGATCGACGGTAAAGCCCGCAGCCGCCAACAGCAGCGAATCCTCGCCAAAGCCCGCCGTGGCGTCAATCGCCCATGGTTGCTCGATGCCTTTTGTGCGCGCAGCCTTCACCAGTAGCTCTTGCTGCAAACGGCCCTGCTTGAGTCGTGGAAGCATGCGGCCAAAATCGGCGCGCAGCTCCATCGTGCCGTCGGTGAGCGTGAGACCCTCGGACTTCCCGATCAGCTCAAGCCCCGCAGCCCGAGCAACAGAAAAGGGATCGACGACGCCCATGGGCACTCCTTAGCAAGCAAAGCGAATACGTGAGCGCCGTTTGTGTTGGCACCCAACCGTTCGCTATTGTCCCACATGCGACATGGTCCACAGCATCGCAATGCAAAGCACCGCCATCAATCCCGTGCACACGGCAGCGATCACAGAATCACCCATGCGCCTTCCCAACGACCGCGGCTCACGCACTTGCCCTGCTCCGTACATCATGACTCCTCCTTGAGACCAGCTCCTTGTTACGGCCTCATCATCGCAGCGCCGCACATGGGCTGCCATCGATTTGGCTTACGTCCAGCTTTCCTTTTTGAAAGGTTGGACCGTACAGGCAAGAGACGCTTTCAAACGCATGCATCGCCCCGTTGAACTACAATGTGCTTCACGATATGTGCCGCAACCTGGGTGCGACAGATTCTCCGCGCCCGCATCGAAAGGACCAGCTATGAGCGCCGCTCGCAAGACACTCAAAATCCTTGCCCTGATTTATTTTGTTCTGGGCATCGCCAGTCTCGTCATTGGAATCGCCGGTATCGCGACCGGCAAGCTCGAGTCCACCTACGGGTCGAACGCCATGCTCGCCGCGGTCGTGCTGGTCGCCAAGGGCGTTGTCGATCTTGCCGCAGGTGTTGCGGGCATCAAGGGCGCCAACAAGCCTTCGCAGGTGGATGGCGCGTTTAAGCTCGGCATCGTTGCCGCAATCGCCACGATTGCGCAGGCCGTGCTCACGCTTCCCGCACTCGGCGGCAGCGCCGTCAATATTGTCGCCTTTCTCATCGTGGTGTACGACCTGTTCTTTGTTCAGCAGGCACACGCCGTTAAGGCCGAGAACAAGGACCGCCTGTAAGCGCTCGCGTCTCATAACCTCTGCAGCCAAGCAACTAAAAAGGGCCGATCGCACATCTCCGCGGTCGGCCCTTTACGTTTGCCCAGATAAAACCTGCCACAATAAATCTGTCCCTTTTTGGCAGGTTGTTAGCTGTGGCGGTACTCGGCGATGATAAAGTCGATATCGGTCTGGAGCGTGTCCAAGTTTGCCAGGCGCTCTTTATCGGCAGGGCGCGTGCGGTAGTAGTACGGCGTCATCTGGAACACCGCCTCGATGTCGGCCTGGGTCTGAAGCGTTATATTCGCAGACACCCGCTGCGTTCCGATCAACTCGAGCTCGGTGGTCTGCGGCAGCTTCTCATCGTTAAGGTACGGTGTGTCGTAGAGCACCTCCTTGAGCCCAAAGAGATGACGGGCACCCGGCACCACGGTATAGAGTGAGCCCTCTGGCGACAGTACGCGGGCAAACTCGCGCTCGTTAAAGGGAGCAAAGAGCTCGGTCACCATATCGAAGGCGCCATCGGCCACGGGGATGTCCTTCATGTTGGCCACGAAGTAGGTCGCATCGCCGCGCTTGGCGGCAAGGCGCACCATCTCTTTGCCCAGGTCAAAGCCGTAAGCATCCACGCCCGGCACCGCGCCCATGGTGCTGGTGTAGTAGCCCTCGCCGCAGCAAATATCGAGCAAGGTCAGCTGCTTGCCCGTATACGCCCCGTGCTCTGCCGCCCGCTCGCGCACCAGCTCGACCATCGCATCGCGCAACGGCGCATAGTAACCGCGGTTCAGAAAGTCGCGACGGCTGCGTGCCTGCGACTTGGGATCGCCCATGGAGTCGCCGCTCTTGGACGAGCGCAGGAGATATAGATAGCCCTCGCGCGCACGGTCAAACCGGTGCCCACCCGCGCATGCAGCACCGCGTTCGTCATCCACCAGCGGCTCATGGCAAACGGGACACAACAACATGGCAACTCCTTAGCGCGAACAACACAACGCCCACCATTGTCGCACGCCTTCCCCGCCTAGTCATTGGGGACGTTCTTGAATGAGTAATCGTTTTAGAACGTCCCCAATGACTAGGCGATTAGGAGTATCATCGTCTGCGCAAATAAGCACAAAAGAGCATGTTAGAGATTGAGAGCGTATGGCTGACACCGTATCTAAGCACATTGACATGACCACCGGATCGCTGTGGCGCAATGTTCCCCTGTTCGCCTTCCCTGTGGCCGCCACGAGCATCTTGGAGCAACTGTCGAACCTCATCGCCACGGTCATCATCGGTAACTTCTCGGGCGACCAGGGAACCCTCGCCATGGCGGCGGTCGGCTCCAATGTTCCGCTTACCAGTCTTATGCTCAACCTGTTTATTGGCATGTCGCTTGGCTCCAACGTGGTCATCGCCAACGCTATCGGCCGCAACGATCAGAACATGGTCAAACGCGCCGTCCACACCTCGATTCTTATGGCACTTGTGGGCTTTGTCGTCATCGCACTGGGCGAGATCTTTGCCGAGCCCATGCTCGCCGCGCTCAACGTTCCCGCCGAAACCATGCCGCTCGCTTCGCTCTACCTACGCGTCTTTTTGCTCAGCATGCCCTCGATCTTGCTTTACAACTTTGAGGCCGCGATCTTCCGCTCCGTCGGCATCACCCGCATGCCGCTGCAGGCGCTTGCCGTGTCCACCGTCCTCAACATTGGCCTGGACCTCATCTTTGTCCCCGTACTCCACTGGGGCGTCGCGGGCGTCGCCATCGCCACCGCCATCGCCTACACCGTCAGCGCCGCTACGCTCTTTATCCGCCTGCTCAAGACCGACTCCGTCGTCCGCGTCACCCCGCGCGACCTGGCTATCGACCCCGTCGCCCTCAAGCGCATCGTCAAGATCGGCCTGCCCGCCGGCATCCAGAGCGCCGTCTTTGCCGTCGCCAACATCATCATCCAGTCTGCTATCAACAGCCTGGGCACCGAGGTCATGGCGGCATCGAGCGCCGCTATGAGCTTGGAGTACGTATGCTACAACCTGCTCAACAGCTTTAGCCAGGCTTGCACCACCTTTGTGGGACAAAACCACGGTGCCCGCCAGATCGACCGCTGCACCAAAACGCTTAAGGTCTGCCTGGTCGAAGGCGGTATCGTTGCACTCACCACAATCATCGTTATTGTCGGCCTGGGGCGCGAGATCTTGTCGCTCTTTAACAGCGATCCCAACATCGTCTCGATCGGCTATATCCGCGTATGTTCGATCTTCCCGGCGTACGCCTTTAGCATGTTCTACGAAAACATGTCCGGCTACCTGCGCGGCTTTGGCATCTCGCTCACGCCCGCCCTCATCACCATGATCTGCGTCTGCGGCATCCGCTTCTATTGGGTGTTCTGCGTGTTCCCACACTTCCGCACCTTTGCGAACATCATGATGGTCTACCCCATCAGCCTGGGCACCACGGCGTTCTTTATGGTCGTGGCGGTACTACTTTGCCACCCGGCACGCACCTATCGCGCCACCCAAGCCAAAGCGACAGCCCGCTAAACACCGCACTCAACGCCACGCCAGTCATTAATTGACAATATGCGAGCTCATATAGTCGATAAAGCGCCTCGTGGCGATAGGCATGGTGTCCCAGCTGCGCCAGGCGGCCACCACGTCGCGCGAGGGGGCATGCACGATGGGACGTACGCGAATATCGGCCCGCATGCCCTCAACGGTACGGCGATACAGCATGCTCACGCCTAGGCCCTCCTCCACCATCGCCATGATGGTGTAGTCGTCAGTCACCTCACTCGTCACGTGCGGCGACAGCCCATGCATTGCGAATGCATCGAGAACCAGGCTCTGTTCGCCCTCATCCAGCAGTACAAACGGCTCGGACGCCAGGTCGGCGAGCGTCACCCTTTCCTTTGCCGTCAGCGGATGCGCGGCCGGCAACAGCGCCACCAACTCATCGTGATAGACCACGCGCTTCTCGAGCCCAGCGGTAAATCCGCGCGCCGTAAAACAAAAATCAACCACGCCGTCGTGCACCCATTGAGCGTTGCGCGTGTAATCGCCCTGCTTGAGGGTAAAGCGTACGCCCGGGTGCAGCGCACCAAAGTCGCGGATCACACGCGGCAGCACGGTTCGGCTCACGTTGGTAAACGTCGCGATGCGAATGTCAGTCGACGAGAGCCCCAGCAGCTCCTGGCGCTTGCCCTCAAGCTCGGCCTCGGCGGTCACAATCTGGCGCAGGTACGGCAGATATTGTTTACCGTCGCGCGTAAGCGAAACGCCCTGCTTACCGCGCTCGATAAGCGTGGTACCCAGCTCGCGCTCAAGCGCCTTGACGGCCTGGCTCACCGCACTTTGCGTATAGCCCAGCTCGTCCGCTGCACGTTTCAGACTGCCGCAATCGACCACCATACAAACAATCTGATACCGCGATGCCATCGTGCCTCCACATCAATGCAGCCGTAAAACGTTTTGCCAGCGCTTTTCCTAATGACATTAGCATTTCTTAATCATACTGAAGATACATTCGCTTTACTACATCCACATCTGGGAGCAGAATCCTTTTTACGAAACCGTTCTGTAACAAAAGGAGTCCCATGGATCGCAAAAAAGCAATCGCGCTCTCATTTTCCGTTCCCGTCGCATGGGGCTTTTCGTACCCCCTCATGAAGATCGGCATGGACAGTATGAACGCCACGAGCATCGTTGCGCTGCGCTGCATCATCGCCTTTGTGGCTTGCCTGCTGCTCTTCCACAAGCGCGCTTTCCGCATCAACCGCGACCTTATGGTCCGCGCTGCCATCATCGGCGCCATTATGGCAACCGAACTCACCTGCATGTGCCTGGGCTCCAGCCTCACCTCCGCCTCCACCGCCGGCTTTTTGCAGAGCCTGACGGTCGTGATCGTGCCGTTTGCCAACGCCGCCCTGCTGCGTCGTGCCCCCGAGCGCAAAGTGCTCGTCGGCACCGCCATCGTCACCTGCGGTATGTTGCTGCTCTCGGGCGCCGACTTCACCAGCCTGAACCCGGGCGCGCTCATCATGCTGCTCTCCGCTTTTGTCTATGCCGGCCATATCATTGTGGCGAAGCGCTTTGTCGAAGATGTCGACCCGCTGGCCCTGGGCGTTTGGCAGCTGGGCTTCGGCGGCTTATTCTCGGGTATCGCCGCATTCACCTTTGGCGGTTTCACGCTTCCCGGCACGCCGAGCGAGATTGTCGTTGTCGTCGCGCTCGCACTCATCTGCTCTGCCTATGGCTTTATCACCCAAACGCTCGTGCAGCCCCACGTGCCTGCCGAGACCACCGGCTTCGCTTTCTCGCTCGAGCCGGTCTGCTCTGCCGTCTTTTCGTTCTTCCTGGTCGGCGAGGTCCTGAACCCCATCGCCTTCTTTGGCGCCACCCTCATCCTCACCGGCGTCATGGTGGCAACCGTCGAGCTTCCGCGCCTCCGTGCACATGGACAGGCCCGTATGGCAGGAGCGCCCGAGCGCGTCTCGTAGACCCCGTTCTTCATACAGCCGTGTCATAAAGGCAACCGGTGCGCCTTTACAATAGATGCCAACAGAGCATCTACCATAAAGGAGCCCCATGGACACCGCAACCCGCGACCACAACATAGCAACTTGGTTGGGCGATGCGCCGCAGCCGGTACGTGACACTACGAACCAGCTGCTCGAGCGCATCGCCCTTTTGCGTGCCGAGCAAACCATCTACCCGGCACAAGACGACATCCTCAATGCCCTCGCCTACACGCCGGCCGACCAGGTCAAGGTTGTCATCTTGGGTCAAGACCCCTATCACGGACCCAACCAGGCAATGGGGCTGTCGTTCTCGGTCCCCGCGACGCAAACCAAGTTGCCGCCGAGCCTGCGCAACATCTATAAGGAGCTCAAAGCCGATTTGGGCTGCCCCATTCCCGCCACGGGAGACCTAACCCCATGGGCACAACAGGGCGTCCTGCTCCTCAACACTACGCTCACCGTGCGCGAGCATGCCGCGAACTCGCACGCCAAGCTGGGCTGGAGCACGCTCACCGACTACGTTATCGAACGCTGCTGCCAGCTGCCCCAGCCGGTCGTCTTTTTGGCATGGGGCCGCTTTGCCCAGCAGATGGTCGAAGGCAAGCTCGCCGCAATCGGCGCGGGCAAGGCAACCGGCAAGTTCTGCCTGGCCTCTACGCACCCCTCGCCGCTTTCGGCCAACCGTGCCACGGCAGAACTCCCCGCTTTTATGGGGTCGCGCCCCTTCTCCGCTGCCAATCGGCTACTCGAACAGCACGGCTCGACCCCCGTCAACTGGACTTGCCTCAGCTAAAAATCGATACATCAAAAACGCGCCCGACGACTTTCCATCGGGCGCGTTTCCTATTCGGGCCAAATAAATTGTGTGCGGCCGGCCTCGCCGCCATCGATCAGCAGGCTCTGCCCGGTCATAAACCGGTTGGTCACGCCCACAAAGTAGATCCACTCGGCGATCTCTTGGGCGGTGGCCCAGCGTTTAAGCGGCGTGAGCTCCATAATCTGGTTCCACAGGTGTTCGTCTTCCATCACGCAACGGTTGAGCGGCGTGATAACGCCGCCCGGGTCCACACTGTTGGCGATGGCCTGCGGTGCCAGGCGGTTTGCAAGGTTCTTGGTGTAGGCGATAACGCCGCCCTTGCTGGCAGCATAGGCGGGAAACTCCGATCCCGTATGTCCGCTCGCCGACCCCACATTGACCACGGATTTGATAGCCGGCGCCGGCCTGGCGGCAAGCCCCTCTCCCACAAAGGCGTAGCGCTCGGTCACGTTGATGGTGCCACGCAGGTTGGCGGCGATGTCGTCAGCCGAATCCTGCGTACCGGCAACGTTCACGATTACCTGAGGCTCAAAGTCGCCTGGAAACGAGTCCGGCTTGCGGACATCAACAATCAGATGGCGGTAGCGCTCGTGTTCGATCGCCGCCGGCAGCAGATCAAAGCCCACGACCTCGTGGCCCTCGTCCAAAAAGCGCTGCACGCACGCGGCTCCGATACCGCCCGAAGCGCCCGTGATCAAAACCCGCATATTTGCTCCTTAGGCGGTTGCGTGGCGCTCGAGGTACTCGGAACCCACATTCTCGCGCTCCCAGCCGCGCACGACCTTGTAGCCCACGGGGCTCAGGAAGACCTCGCACAGCAGCTCGGCGACAGCGCCGGTCAGCGAGCACATAAGGACCTGTACCCACGTCCAGCCAAAGAACGTGTGGCTCACCACAATGGCAAAGACCAGGTTGTCGATAAACTGGCCAACACCCGTAGAGACATAGGAGCGGAAGGCGAAGCTCGCAAAATTATTCTTTTTGAGCATACGGCCGAGCGATTGGTTGAGCGTGGAGTTAACCACGGCAGAAACGAGCATGGCAAGCGAAGAGCCCAGCACCACGTACCAGGTGCCGCCGATGGTGGCGTTAAGGGCGGTGTTGACCTCGATCATGCCGGTGTCGTAGTAGGCACCCCACATACCGGGCGTGAGCGAGCATGCCCAAAAGCACAGACTCACGGCCAGGTTGACCAGCAGCGCGAGGATAGAGATTTTGATGGATGCCTTGGCGCCAAAGCGTTTGCAGATCATGTCCTGGCACAAAAACGAAACCCAGCTCACCACAAAGCCGCAATCGAGTGCCAGATACGGCAGGCTGATGAGCTCTTTGTTGGCCAGCAGGTTCATCATGATGACGCTCACGAAAAACAGCGAAACCGTTGCCGCGGGAATGCTCCGCAACAGGACCTTGTAGTCCTCCATGACCTTCTTGATCATTATGTACTCCTTTGGTTTTAGGTTTAACGAGCAGGATATCGGACCCGAACTGCTCGGACGCCCCGGTCTTGAGACG
>DBFOIV010000130.1:0-5379 GCA_048489175.1 Collinsella sp.
CGTCGGCATGGTCATGATGTCGGCCGCCGCCAGCAAGCAGTCCGTGGGCCTGTCCCTTGTGGGCTACGTAATCTTTGCGAGTACCTTTGGCCTGACCGCGTCGTTTGGCCTTGCCAACTACGACCTGCCCACCATCAACACCGCTTTTATCGCCACGGCCGCCATCACCTTTGTCTTTGGCGCGCTGGGCGTGACCTTCCCCAAGTTTTTCCAGCGCGTATATGGCATCGGTTTTGGCATTCTGCTCGCCACTGTTCTGATTGAGATCGTGCTGATGTTCATGGGCGTCTCGCAGTCCATCACCGACCTGATCGTGATCGTGGTGTTCGCCGGCTTTATTGGCTACGACACCTATGTTGCCACGACGGTGCCGCCTACGCTGCCCAACGCCGTGCTCATGGCGTCCAATCTGTTCGTTGACATTATCAACGTGTTCCTGCGCATCCTGAACATCCTTGGCCGTCGCGACTAGTGGCGAATTGCGGCGGTGCTTGCCGTGCGGGCAAATCGATGCGAAAGGCGGTCCTTCGGGGCCGTCTTTTTTGTACGCGGCGGGGTATCATGGATGGGAAAAGCCGATAGCGGCAGCGACAGGAAAGGTGGCCACGTATGGCAGACGTCGACAACAGGAACCGTAACCGCAGGTCCAACCGAGCGGGTCAGCCCAATCCCAAGCGCGAGGCCCGTGCCAAGGCCGCCGAGCGTCACGTGTCAACTGTGTCCGAAGCGTGCGCCAAGGATATCGAGCGTTCGCTTGCCGGTGTTCGCGAGTTTGACGGTATGCCTGCCGGCTTTGTCGCGGCGATGAAGGCCAAGGTTCAGACTGCTGTGGCCGCTGAAGAACAGGTTGCCGAGGACGTCGAGGGCGCGGAGGCTGCCGAGACCGAGGCGGCACCCGAGAGCGAGGCAGCGCCCGAGACCGAGGCAGCTCCTGAGCCCGTCGAGGAGCCTGCCGAGGAAATCGCCGAAGCTGAGTCCGCGCCTGCTGAGGAGCCTGCTGCGTCCCTGCCTGAGGTCACCGTGCTCGATGCCTCCGCCACGCAGGCCATCTTGGACAACGGTCGTGGCTATGCGCAGTTCTGCGACATGGCCGTGCTCGCCTTTGCCTCGTTCACCAATCCGGGCGGTGGCTATATTCAGGGTTATCTGGGCCAGGAGGCCACGCTGTGCGCCGATTCGTATCTGTACAACGTTCTCGATAAGCAGCGCAAATGGTACGGCGAGAACCGTCGCCGCAACATCAACTGCGAGCTTTACCGAAACCGTGCGCTGGTGGTGCCTGCGGTGCGCTTCGATCGCAACCACGTGCATGCATACGCCGACGTGATCGTGGCCGCCGCGCCCAACGTTAAGCGCGCCCGCCAGGAGTATCGCGTGAGCGACGATGCTCTGCTGGATGCCCTGCGCGACCGCATTCGCTTTGTGCTTGCCATCTGCGACGAGCTGGGTCGCGAGAAGCTCGTACTGGGCGCTTGGGGCTGCGACAACAACGGCTTTGACGCCGAGGCCGTGGCCGAGCTCTTCCGCAAGGAGCTCGCGTCGGGCGACTTTAAGGTCAAGCAAGTCTTCTTTGCCGTGCCTTCTACGCGCTGGGATGAGGATTTTGCCAAGTTCGAGCACGTGCTGGCAAACTTCCCCGAGCGCAACGAGGAGTCCTATGCCCAGGTTGCCGCTCGCGCTGCGGCAGCTCGCGCCGCCGAGCAGGCCCAGGCTGCTACCGAGGATGATGAGAACGAGGACGATTGGCGCAAGTACCTGTAATCGGTACGTGCTGACAGATGGGTCGAGCCGGCGGGAGGGCTGCTCCCGTCGGCTTTTTACTGAGCGAGGGGCTTACGATGAAAAACGTTCTATGCTTTGGCGACAGCAACACCTATGGTTACGATCCGGCGGGCATGCGCGACGGCACCGCGGTGCGCTATGCGCGGGATGTGCGCTGGTGCGGCGTGGCCCAACGTGACTTAGGCGAGGGCTGGCATGTAATTGAAGAAGGCCTCAACGGCCGCACGACGGTACGCGACGACATGTGCCATCTGGACACCAATCTTAACGGCATCCGCGCGCTGCCGATGCTGCTCGAGGCCCATAAGCCACTGGACGCCATTGTGATCATGCTGGGCACCAACGACTGCAAGACGGTCTTTAACGTGACGGCTGCCGATATCGCCCGTGGCGCCATGGCGCTGATTCGCGCCGTCCGCGCGTTTCCGTGGACCGACGCTGCGCCTTGTCCGCGCATTCTGCTGATGGCTCCTATCAAGATCAAGCCGCAGATCGCCGATGTATATATGACCGATTTTGACGAGCGTTCCGTCGAGGCCTCGGAGCATTTTGCTGAATACTACGCGCACGTAGCCGAGCAGTTTGGCTGCGACTTTTTGAATGCAGCGGAGTTTGCCGAGCCGGGCGATATCGACTATCTGCATATGATGCCCGAAAGCCATGAGGGCCTGGGTCACGCCGTGGCGGCCAAGCTCCAAGAGATGCTCGGTGAGTAGCACGGCCCCAAACCACCACAATAGTTCTCCTTGCGACGGCTTGTTTCGTTGGTTTGCTTTGATCTGTAACAGTTGTAAGGCCAAAAACGGGCTAGATGTTACAGATTAAGATTATTTAGGTCGATATCGGTCGTTTGTCTCGATCTGTAACATCTAGGGTCGATTTTGCCGAGTTACTGTTACACATCGAGATTATCTTCTCAGTGGAATTTGGATGTCTCGATTTGTAACGGGTGGGCCGAAAAATGGACTTTAACTGTTACAGATCGAGATGTTTGTGGGAACCACCGCAAGGGTGCCTGTCCCCTTTGCGGTGGTTTTGGACTGCGAATCTTAATACTGCCACATGTGGTTGACGGGGCCGGAGCCTTTGCCCATGTTCAGGCCGGCGGCCAGAGCGCCTGTCAGGTAGGCCTTGCCAGCGTTGACGGCATCGGCAAGATCCATACCCTGGGCCAGCGCGCAGGCAATGGCGGACGAGAGCGTGCAGCCGGTGCCGTGTGTGTTATTGGTATCGATACGCTTGTGGCGGAACCACGTGGTGAGTGGATCTCCCAGATGGTTGCCCTCGTCATCGAGCGGCGCGGGTTCGGCCAGTACATCGTTGGCCTCGTTGACAAGATGCCCACCCTTAACGAGGGATGCGCAACCAAAGCGGCGGGTGAGGAGCATGGCAGCATTTTGCTGCGTGCGCTCGGAGTCGACCTCGTAGTCGAGCAGGGCCATGGCCTCGGGAATATTGGGCGTGATAACCGTCGCCAGCGGGAACAGGCGGCGGGTGAGCGCCTCGGCGGCATCTTCGGCAATCAGCCGCGCGCCCGAGGTGGCGACCATGACGGGGTCGACGACCACGTTCGTTGCGTTCCAGGCGCTCAAGCGGTCGGCGATGACTTCGATAATCTCGACAGAAGAAACCATGCCGATCTTGACGGCGCTCGGGCGGATATCGTCAAAAACGGCGTCAATTTGCGCGGCTACGATATCTGGCGAGATATCCTGTACGGCGGTGACGCCCAGCGTGTTTTGCGCTGTGATGGCGGTGATGGCCGTCTCGGCATACAGGCGGTGCGCCGTGATGGTCTTGATGTCGGCCTGAATGCCGGCGCCGCCGCTGGAATCGGATCCCGCGATGGACAGGACGGCAGGTACCTTACTACGATCCATGTTCGCTCCCTTGTTCGGTCGGAATCAAATGGGTCTTTAAGCCAGCATTATAAAGATGCCCGGGCCGACTCTATGTCGAACCCGGGCGGGCGATGCAATCTTTACGCAAATGCAAGCAAATGTTCACACGTCAACAATTGACAGGCACCAGCTCGCCGCCAGAGGCGGCCGCGGCGACAGGGTTAGTCCTCTATGCCGAGGTCGATCGTGGTGCCCTCGAAGATCTTGTTGACGGTGCGGACGGCGCACATCTTGCCACACATGGTGCAAGTGCCCTCGGTGGCGGCGGGGGACTCCTCGTAGCGCTTCTTGCCCGTAACCGGGTCGAGCGCGCACTCCCACATGGCGTCCCAGTCAAGCTTGCGGCGTGCCTGGCCCATCTTGTCGTCCATGTCGCGGGCGTGCGGCACCTTTTTGGCGATGTCGGCGGCGTGTGCGGCGATCTTGGTGGCCATGAGGCCGTCGAGCACATCCTGGGCGTTGGGCAGGCATAGGTGCTCTGCCGGTGTCACGTAGCACAGGAAGTCGGCACCGGAGCTGGCGGAGATGGCGCCGCCGATGGCAGCGGTGATGTGGTCGTAACCCACGCCGATATCGGTCACCAGCGGCCCGAGCACATAGAACGGGGCGTTGTGGCACAGACGCTTCTGCAGCTTCATATTGGCGGCGATCTCGTCGAGCGCCATGTGACCCGGGCCCTCGACCATGACCTGGACGCCGGCGGCCCAAGCGCGCTTGCACAGCTTGCCCAGCTCGATCATCTCAGCGGTCTCGGTGGCGTCGTTGGAGTCGTAGAGGCAGCCCGGGCGGCAGGAGTCGCCGAGCGAAATCGTCACGTCGTACTCGTGGCAAATCTCGAGCAACTCGTCGTAGAACTCATAGAATGGGTTCTCGTTACCGGTGCCCTCCATCCAGCCAAACAGCAGTGAGCCGCCACGGCTCACGATGTTCATCAGGCGGCCGGTCTCCTTAAAGGTCTTGGTGACCGACTTGTTTATGCCGCAGTGGATGGTCATAAAGTCCACGCCGTCCTCGGCATGCGCGCGCACGACTTCGAACAGGTCGTCCTTGGTGAGCTTGACCAGCGGCTTTTCCATGTAGCCGATGGCGTCGTACATGGGGACGGTGCCTACCATGAGCGGCGTCTCGTCGATGAGCTGCTGGCGGAACTGGCGTGTCTTGCCCGAGTTGGAGAGGTCCATGATGGCGTCGGCGCCAAAGTCCTCGGCGATCTTGACCTTCTTCCATTCCTCGGCGGCATCGGCCTTGTCGCCCGAGATGCCCAGGTTCACGTTGACCTTGGTGGACAGGCCCTCACCGACGCCAAAGGCGCGCATGCCCTTTTTGATGTGCACGATGTTGGCGGGAATGGCGATGCGGCCGTCGGCCACGCGCTCGCGGATGTACTCGGGGTCGCGATGCTCGCGCTCGGCGACCTCCTTCATCTGCGGTGTGATCTGCCCGGCGCGGGCGAAGTCGATTTGCGTGACGAGCTTGGGCTCGGTCTGTGTGCTCATTGGCACGGCTCCCTTCGTTGGCATTACCCATATCAGGTTTGCGGGTCAGGGCGGGCGCGCCCAGTCTCAGCCTGCCGTCTTGTCCTGCAAGCTCCCCGTTTATGTAATGGGCTCAAGTATAGCTCGAATGGGTACGATTGGCCTAACGAGCGTGCCTGTGGGGAGGCGTACATGGAAGACAAGCATCTATATCGAGAGAC
>DBFOIV010000131.1:0-2798 GCA_048489175.1 Collinsella sp.
TGCTTCCTCGCCACCACCGGTGCCGAGGCGCTCTACTCCGACATGGGCCACGTCGGCCGCGGCAACATCTACGCTACCTGGCCGTTCGTTAAGTGCTGCCTGCTGCTTTCCTATATGGGCCAGGGCGCTTGGCTTATGAACAACGCTGCCAACCCCGAGCTCATGGGCATTGCCGACCTCAACCCGTTCTACCAGATGCTCGCCCCGGGCCTGCGTCCGTTTGCCGTAGGCCTTTCCACCGTTGCGGCCATCATTGCCTCGCAGGCGCTCATCACCGGCGCATTCTCGCTGGTGTCCGAGGCCAGCCGTCTGGACCTCATGCCGCACATGCAGGTCTTCTACCCTGCCGAGACCAAGGGCCAGCTCTACATCCCCATGGTCAACAACGTCATGCTTGTCGGCTGCGTCATCGTGGTGCTGCTGTTCCAGAACTCGGCGCATATGGAAGCCGCGTACGGCCTTGCCATTACGCTGACTATGATGTGCACCACGCTGCTGCTCTTCTTCTACCTGCACGAGGAGCGCAAGCTCAAGGTTGCTCCGTGGATCTTCGCGGCCTTCTTCCTTTTGCTCGAAGGCTTCTTCTTCGTGAGCTCGCTCACCAAGTTCTTCCACGGCGGCTATTTCACCATCCTCATGGCTGCACTCATCATGGGCATTATGGTGTGCTGGTACAACGGCACGGCGGTCGAGCAGCGCCAGTTTACGCTGCTGCCGCTGCGCAGCTACCTGCCGCAGCTCAAGCGCCTGCGCGACGACGACCGTTACGAGCGCATGAGTGACAACGTCGTGTACCTGACCAAGGACACCCATACCGACTACATCGACCGCGATATCGTCTATTCGATCTTGGACAAGCATCCCAAGCGTGCCCGCGCCTGGTGGTTCGTGAATGTCGAGACCATGGACGAACCGCACACCTTTGCCTATTCGGTCGAGACGTTCGGCACCGACTACGTGTTCCGCGTGCACCTGTACCTGGGCTACAAGATCAACCAGCGCGTCAATGCCTACCTGCGTCAGGTTGTTCAGGACCTGGCTGCCACCGGCGAGCTGCCGCCGCAGACGCATGACTACTCGGTCTACAAGGATCCGGGTAACATCGGCACGTTCAAGTTCGTCCTGATCCGTAAGCTTCTGGCGCCCGAAAGCGATGTGGAGCCCAGCGAGCGTACGGCCATCACGCTCAAGTACATCATTCGCCGCGCCGCCGGCACGCCCGCGCGTTGGTACGGCCTGGAGAACTCCAACGTGAGCTTTGAGTACGTGCCGCTGTTCACCAAGTTCAAGGCCGTGAACAAGATGCAACGCCTGGCTCCCAACGAGCGGCCGTAGACGTCGGCGGCTACACGGAGTTGGTTTTTGATGGATAAGCATGAGGCCGGGGAGGTAAACATGGATACAAAGGCGCTCGATGGCCGTGAGGCGGTGGTCGAAATGGTGCGTGAGGCGCGCGTCGACGCCGCCGAAGATCGGTTCTTTACGAATCGTGCCAACATGGACATGGCCGACCGCGTGATCTCGATCGTGGCACTGGTATTTGGAGCGGTGTGCGTGTGTGCCCTGCTCGCGCACGTGCTGTTTGTCTAGCGACCGCCGGTTGCAAAGGCTATACACTTGGAACCACCACAAGGGAAACCACCACAAAGGTGCCTGTCCCTTTGTGGTGGTTTTTGTTTTTGAGAGAGGGGCGGGACGCTGATGGACGTTCGTACGGACGGCGATATTGCCGATAGCTTTTGGTGGCGGCGCACAACGCTGACGCGCCGCACTCCTCTGTATGACGCCTGCGTATCGGTGGGGCTGCTGGTCGCGGCGACGATTGTGGGCGCGCTACTCGACCATCCGGGTCTCGCGCCGAGCATCATGATCGTCTATGTGTTTGCCGTTCAGCTGTGCGCATTCTTTACCTGGAGTCGCCTGTATTGCTTGCTGAGCTCGGCTGCCGCCGTGGCGCTCTACAACTTCTTGTTTGTCGACCCGCGCTACTCGCTGTCGCTTATCGACCGCGGCTATCCCGGCATGTTCTTCATCATGTTCGTGGTCTCGCTTGTGTCGAGTTCGATTGCGTTGGCCCTGCGCCGCGCCTTGGCACAGGCTGCCGCCAGCGATCGCCGCACACATATGGTGCTCGAGACCAACCGCATGCTGCAGCGGTGCGCCGATCAGCATCAGATCGTTCACGCCATGGCCACGCAGCTGGCGCGTCTTTCGGGCTGCCCTGTCGTGTGGTACAGCGCCGACGCCGAGGGCGATGACCTGCTGCCGCGCGCGACTTACACGGCCGTGGGCGATGCCGCACCGGTGCACGAACTGGCGCTGCAGATGCCGCCTCGGCTCTCGGCGTCCGCCTATGTGGGAACGCCGCTCGACGCCACGTTTGGCGGCTCGGCGTTTTATGGCATCTACCTGACGGTTCGCACAGGCGACGGCTTCGCGCGCTCGGGCGATCCCGCCTCGGTGGTGGGCGTGCTGGCTATCGTTGCCGAGCCCGACGTGCTGACGCATGAGGAGCGGACACTTGCCGATGCCATCGTGAGCGAAGGCGAGCTGGCGCTCGATCGCGCCCGCGCCATGGAGGCCCGCGAGGAGGCGGCGGTGCTTGCCAAAAATGAGCAGCTGCGCGCCAACCTGCTGCGCTCCATCTCGCATGACCTGCGCACGCCGCTCACCAGTATTTCGGGCAATGCCGATGTGCTGCTCGACCAGGGCTCGACCGGCACCGCCGTGCTCGACGCCCAGACGCGCCGCGGCCTGCTCCTGTCCATTCGCTCGGATGCGCAATGGCTCAACGCCAC
>DBFOIV010000132.1:0-5183 GCA_048489175.1 Collinsella sp.
TTTGCATGGCCCTTGCCGGCGCCATGATGACCGGCGGCGTGCTCGATCTGGTTTTTTGGGTGCTTGACCCGTTTGGATGGAAGAACGAAGGGTAAGCCCTAAGGGATGGAAGGGCTGGAACGGTTGGCTTAGTGATCGTGCAGAATGTGGGCTAGCGACTTACAGGGAAGTGGTAATCCGATGACGGTCTATGTAACAGGCGATATTCATGGCGGCGCTGACATGCAAAAGCTCCGCGATTGGGAGCTTGGGGATAGCCTGGCGAGCGACGACTATCTCATCATCGCGGGCGACTTTGGCTTTCCCTGGGACTTTTCTACCGAGGAATGTGCCGATATTGCTTGGCTGGAGTCGCGCCCCTACACCGTGCTGTTTGTCGACGGCAACCACGAGCGTTTCGATCACTGGGCGGAACGCCCCATGGAGTTGTGGCACGGTGGGCTGACGCAGCGTCTGTCGGACACCTCGCCCATCCGACGCCTGACGCGCGGTGAGGTTTTTGAGCTCGACGGCTCAACGATCTTTACCATGGGCGGCGCCACGAGCGTGGATAAGGAATGCCGCATTCCGTATTCCAGCTGGTGGCCGCAGGAGCTGCCGGACGAGCACAACTTTGAGGAGGCGCGGGCAAAGCTCGACAGCGTGGGCTGGAAGGTCGACTATGCGATCACCCATACCTGCTCCACGCGCATGCTTTCGCCCACGCTTTACCCGGCACCTGGCTGGAATTATCCCGATGTCGATCGACTCACCACGTTTTTCGACGAGCTGGAGGACCACCTGGACTACAAGCGCTGGTACTACGGGCATTTTCATCGGGATACCAACCCGGCCGAGCGTCACACCGTGCTCTACGACTGCATCGTTCGCTTGGGCGACGAACTCCAGCCCTGGGATGTTGCGTAGAGGCGGGGTGGCTGGCTACTCGACCGTTACAGTGATGTTCTCCCGATGCGCGCGGATGACGTCCCAGCTAAAGTGCTCGACCAGCTGCTCGGCAGAGCGCGGTGTGGCGTCCGGCGCGATGCCTGTTTGCCCGGCGAGCCATCCCAGCAGCGCCTCGGGCGTGCCAAAGCGTGCACGTAGTTCGCCCAGGTCCAGGTCGCGGTCTCGCTTGGATAGGCGGCGGCCGTCCGGCGACATGAGCAGTGGAATGTGCGCGTAGCGCGGCGTGGGAAGTCCCAGCAGATGTTGCAGGTAGATCTGGCGCGGCGTGGAACCAAGCAGGTCGCATCCGCGTACGATCTCGGTGACGCCCATGGCAGCGTCGTCGACCACCACGGCCAGCTGATAGGCAAACACGCCGTCGCTGCGGCGCACCAAAAAGTCGCCGCACTCGGTGGCGAGTGCCTCGCATTGGGCTCCGTACGTGCGGTCTACGAATTCGATCACGTCGCCCGCGAGGTCGTCGACGGTGGGCACGCGCAGGCGCGTGGCCGGAGCGCGCAGAGCGCTGCGGCGGGCAACCTCCTCGGCAGAAAGGTCTCGGCAGGCGCCGCGGTAGATGGGCGTGCCGTCGCTGGCGTGCGGCGCGCTCGCGGCGTGGAGTTCGGCACGCGTGCAAAAACAGGGATAGGTGAGGCCGGCGTCTTGCAGCTGGCGCAGGGCGTCCTCGTACAGATCCAGGCGATCGTGCTGGTAGTAGGGGCCTTCGTCCCACTCGAGCCCCAGCCAGGCCAGGTCGTCAATCAGTTGAGCGGCAAGCTCGGGGCGCTTGCAGCGATCGTCCAGGTCCTCGATACGCAACACGATGCTGCCGCCCTGGCTGCGCGCCGAAAGCCATGCGCACAGGCAGCTGAACACGTTGCCCAAGTGCATGCGGCCCGAGGGCGACGGGGCAAAGCGGCCCACGACGGGGGTGGGCACTGCCGTTGCTGGTGCGTCCGCGGCGGGCGTTGCTATGTTGCGTGTTTTGATATCCATGCGGATGAGTATAGCGCGGGGCTTGGCAGGGAAGGCGTTGCCGCGCTCACAAGTTGGCGGCGGTGCGCATTGCGCACGGTGGGTTTGCGGCTCAAGGTCTCGATCGCTGCGTACCGACTTAGCCTCACAAACGACAGAAACCCCGGCAGCTCTTCGCAACTGCCGGGGTTTCCGCGGAAAAGGGGGACATGATCCTCGAGCGAACGGCAAAGGGGCAAACCGTTTTCGCTCAACTGCTTTATGCCCCTCGGCTGGCGGCTCAATCAGCGCGTGCCGCACCCACACAAAGCCGCTACACCTGTGACAGAGCTGTGAAGTGGTATCTATTGCTGGCGCAGGCCATGCCAAGCAGTGTCCCAGATTGCCGGCAGATAAGGAACGTCCCCAGGTGCCGGCCGCGGGTGTGACTTTCATCCCGTTTGGCGCTCCGGTTGCCTAGATGTTCGCCATGCGTACCCGCAAACGTGGGACAATGGCGTTACTGGTATCACAGACAAAGGATGTGCCCATGAACGACCCCGTTGCCAAAACCTGTCGGCAGCGCCGCCTGTTTGCGCGATTTGCTTCCGTCTGCGCACTCGTCGCGCTTGCATTGCTGCTACTGCCCGCCGCCGCACACGCCGACGGTTATTCCATGACCCAGACCTATATCAGTGCCACGGTTGAGGCCGATGGATCGCTGACCGTTGTCGAGGGACGCCAGTTTGATTTCGACGACGACATCAACGGCGTGTTTTGGGAGATCAATACGGGCGCCAACCAGCAGGGCGGCACGGCGGGCGTCGATGTGCTGAGTGTCGAGGAAGAGGACACCGCGTTTAACAAAGTCGATAGCGCGAACAAGGGCGACTCTGGCGTCTATACGGTCGAGCAGACCGGTGACGGCGTAAGGATTAAGGTGTTCAGCCCTCACGAGAGCGGCGACAGCGCGACCTATTACGTGAGCTATACCATGACCGGTGCGGTTATGAACTGGGCCGATACCGCCGAGCTCTACTGGAAGTTTGTGGGCGACGGCTGGTCTGCGGATTCCGATGACGTCGAGATGGAAGTGCGCTTCGCAAATGCCGCTGCCGGGACGGCGGCCGTCAAGGGCGATAACTTCCGCGCATGGGGCCATGGTCCGCTGACGGGCGACGTGTCGCTCGATGAGGACGAGCCCATGGTCACCTATACCATTCCCTGCGTGCACCAGGGCGAATTCGCCGAGGCACGCATCGCCTTCCCTAGCGACTGGGTGCCGCAGCTTGCCGCTTCGGGCGAAGAGCGCATGTCAACGATCCTGAGCGAAGAGAAGGAATGGGCCGACGAAGCTAACGCCCGCCGCGCTCACGCTCGCATGATTGCCAATGCACTTGCCGTGCTAAGTGTTGTTGCGGCGGTGGCCTTTACCGGCACAATCGTTATGCTCAAGCTGCGCAAGCGCAAGCCCAAGCCGCTTTTCCAGGACGAATATTTCCGCGATGTGCCTTCGGCCGACCATCCCGCCGTGCTTTCGGCCCTCATGAGCTGGAACGAGGTGCCCGATCAGGCATATATCGCCACGCTCATGAAGCTCACTGACGACCGTGTGATCAAGCTGGAGCAGGCGACCGTGACCAAGGCCAAGAAGGGTCTGTTGGGGCGTGAAAAAGAAGAGCAGACGTATCGCGTGACGGTGAGTGATGCGGGCTGGAAGTCGGCCAAGGGCATTGACCACATGGTGCTCAAGGTCTTCTTTGCCGGTACTAAGCCTGACGAGAACGGCGATCGCTCGCGCACGTTCGACGAGCTGCAGCACTACGTCAAGCAGCACGCTACACCCGTGGGCGACAAGCTCGAGGACTATCAGAACACCGTTAAGGGCAAGCTGGCCGATAGCGAGTACGTTGCCTCGGACGGCATTGTTGCAATGGTGTTTTGCCTGGTTCTTGGTATCCTGATTGCCTTTGTTCCCGTGGGATCCATTTTCTTTACCGATGGCGCACAGGCGAACATCACCGCCGCGGTTATCTCGGTGCCGATTGTGCTGGTGGGTATCGGCGTGGGCCTTACGTTTCGCCGCTTTACGCCGGAGGGCGCCGAGGTGGCGGCTCGCTGCAAGGCACTTAAGCATTGGCTCGAGGACTTCACTCGTCTAAAGGAAGCCGTCCCGGGCGATCTGGTGCTGTGGAACAAGCTGCTGGTGATGGGCGTGGCGCTGGGTGTTTCCAAGGAAGTGCTGCGTCAGCTTGCCGAGGCCGTGCCTGCGGACCTGCGCAACAGCGACGATTTCTACGACAACTACCCCTGCTATTGGTGGTACTACCATCATTACGGTATCGAGTCTCCGCTCGATTCGTTCGATGACGTGTATCACGAGAGCATCCGTGAGCTGGCGTCGAGCTCCGACAGCTCGGGCGGCGGCGGAGGCGGCGGCTTCTCGGGCGGCGGAGGCGGCGGCGTCGGCGGAGGCGGCGGCGGAACGTTCTAGCGAGTTCTGATTTTTGGGATGGATCTTCTCCGGCGACTGCCGACGGATCCATCCCATTTTTATGCGCTACCTACGAAGACTGTCCCCAACGACTAGTCACTGGGGACGTTCCTAAATGACTAGGTATGGCTGCCGGGTTTAGGCTGTTAGGTCGAGTTCGTAGAGGAAGCTTTCGCGCGGCATGTCGTGACGGCGCTCTTCGCGGTTGGCGCGGTGCGTGGCCGTGCGCTTAAAGCCGTGCAGCTCGTAGAACTTCCACGAGCAGTTGGAGTCGGTGTACAGCTGCGCCCTCGTCGCTCCAAGCGAGGACAGGTGCGAGACGGCGGCATCGAGCAGAACCGTGCCAACGCCCAGGCCATGGACATCGCGATCCACGGCAAGCAGCGTGACCTCGTTGTCGTGCGGCAACGGGCTGCTCTCGAGCAGGCGGTTGTTGGTTCGGATGGTTGCGCGCACAAACGAGAGATACTCGGCGCACGCATCGGGCTCTAGCTCACGCATCTGCGATAGCAGCGCGCGTTCGGTATCCATCCAATGCTCGTTGATAGTGGTGCCGGAGCTCTGTCCCGCACGCGCGAGCGAAATGCCACGCGCCTGACCGTCGATTACGGCAACCTGTGAAAACGTCGACGACGAAAGGCAATAGGCGAGGTCGCACGCGGCCTCAAGGCGGTTGTACTCATCGTTATCCGAATTGTTATGCCAAAGCTGCTGCAGAATCAGCGCGATGGCGTCGAAGTCTTCGGTATCAAACGGTCGGTAGAGAACCCGCGAGACCATGGTGCCTCTTTCTTTTGCGGATGCATAT
>DBFOIV010000133.1:0-4922 GCA_048489175.1 Collinsella sp.
CAACTGCACCAAGACCCGCTGCCTGGGCTGCGGCTCGGTGTGCGAGGTCTGCTGCGACGTGTGCCCCAACCGCGCCAACGTGGCAATTAAGGTGCCGGGCCTGGCCAAGCATCAGGTCGTCCATGTCGACGGCATGTGCAACGAGTGCGGTAACTGTGCCGTGTTCTGCCCCTATCAGGAGGGTCGTCCCTACAAGGACAAGCTCACCCTGTTCTGGAGCGAGGAGGACATGGAGAACTCCGAGAACGAGGGCTTCCTGGCCGTGGGCGAGGACCACTTTAAGGTCCGCGTCGCCGGCACGGTCCGCACCGTCTCGGTCGATGCCGTCAACACCGGTCTTCCCGAGGCCGTCCGCCTGACCATCAGGGCCGTGCGCGACAACTATTCGTACCTTCTTAAGAAATAGGCGAGTCTCTTATGGCCAAATCCATTCAACATAATGTGGCCTACGTTGCCTGCGGAAGCGGTTGCGCCTCCGCAGGCGGCGACGCCCGCTGCAGCGAAGGCTGCATTGGCTGTGGCGCCTGCGTCACGGCCTGCCCCCACGGTGCCATTGCGCTGGTCGACGGCGTCGCCCGCGTGGACCGCTCCAAGTGCACGGGCTGTGGCCTGTGCGGCATGGCGTGCCCGCAGCGCGTGATTGCCTTTGTTCCCGGCTACCAGAATATTCTGGTGCGCTGCAACAACACCGATAAGGGCGCCATTGCGCGCAAGATCTGCGACACGAGCTGCATCGGTTGCGGTATGTGCGCCAAAAAGTGCCCTGCCGGCGCTATCCGCATCGAGGACAACTGCGCCCATATCGACGGCGTGGACTGCCTGTCGTGCGGCATGTGCGCCGTCGTCTGCCCTCATGGCGCCATCCACGACCGCACCGGCATCGCCGCCGGCGTGTAGAAGGGAATCACCATGGCACAGGAATTCACTTTTACCGTTAACGGCGTCGAGCGCACGACGACCCAAAACAAACCGCTGCTGCGCTACCTGCGCGACGACCTGCATATCCATTCCGCCAAGGACGGCTGCTCCGAAGGTGCTTGTGGCACCTGCACCATCCATGTGGACGGTGCAGCCGTCAAGGCGTGCGTGCTGACCACCGCTCTTGCCGCCGGTCGCAACATCGTGACCGTCGAGGGCCTGCCCGAGGACGTGCGCGAGGCCTTTGTGTACGCCTTTGGCGCTGTGGGCGCCGTGCAGTGCGGTTTTTGCATCCCTGGCATGGTCATGGCGGGTGCGGCGCTCATCGCCGAGGACCCCGAGCCCACCGAGGAGCAGATCAAGTACGCCATTCGCGGTAACGTCTGCCGCTGCACCGGCTACAAGAAGATTATCGAGGGCATTTCGCTGGCAGCCGCGGTGCTCCGCGGCGAAAAGCAGATCGACGAGGACCTGGAGCGCGGCGATGACTACGGCGTGGGCAAGCGCGCCTTCCGTATCGACGTGCGCAAGAAGGTGCTCGGCGAGGGCAAGTACCCCGACGACATCGACGAGCTCGACCAGCCGGGCCTGACCTATGCCAGCGCCGTGCGCTCGAAGTACCCGCGTGCCCGCGTGCTCTCCATCGATACCTCCAAGGCCGAGGCCCTGCCCGGCGTGGTAGGCATTCTGCGCGCCGAGGACGTGCCGGTCAACCAGGTCGGCCACCTTATCCAGGACTGGGACGTCATGATCGCCCAGGGCGATATCACCCGCTGCGTGGGTGATGCCATCGCGCTGGTGGTTGCCGAGGACGAGGCGACGCTCGAGAAGGCCAAGAAGCTCGTAAAGATCGATTACGAGCCGCTGGAGCCCGTGCGCAACATCGCCGAGGCCAAGGCCGCCGACGCCCCGCGCCTGCATGACAGTTTCTTTGCCTTTGGCAACACGGTGGAGCTCAAGGACAACGTGTGCCAGAGCCGCCATGTGACGCGTGGCGACGCCGCCAAGGCGCTGGCGGAGAGCGCATTCACCGTGACGCAGCGCTTTACCACGCCCTTTACCGAGCATGCCTTCTTGGAGCCCGAGTGCGCCGTCGCCTTCCCGTACAAGAACGGCGTCAAGGTGCAGTCGACCGACCAGGGTGCCTACGATACGCGCAAAGAGTGCGCCCACATGTTTGGCTGGGACAACGAGCCCGAGCGTGTGGTCGTCGAGACCATGCTCGTGGGTGGCGGCTTTGGCGGCAAGGAGGACGTGTCCATTCAGCACTTGGCCGCGCTCGCTGCCTATAAGTTCCAGCGTCCTGTGAAGTGCAAGCTCACGCGTGCCGAGTCGCTTGCTTTCCATCCCAAGCGTCATGCCATGGACGGCGCCTTTACGCTGGGTTGCGACGCCGAGGGCAACTTTACCGGTTTGGATTGCGAGATCAACTTTGATACCGGAGCCTACGCGTCGCTGTGCGGCCCGGTGCTCGAGCGCGCCTGTACGCATGCCGTCGGCCCCTACAAGTACCAGAACACCGACATCCGCGGCTTTGGCTACTACACCAACAACCCGCCTGCCGGCGCGTACCGCGGCTTTGGCGTCTGTCAGTCCGAGTTTGCGCTCGAGAGCCTGATCGACCTGCTGGCCGAGAAGGTCGGCCTGGATCCGTGGGAGATCCGCTACCGTAACGCCATCGAGCCGGGCGAGGTTCTGCCCAACGGTCAGATTGCCGATTGCTCCACGGCGCTTAAAGAGACGCTGCTCGAGGTCAAGGATGCCTACTACGCGCATCCCGGACACGCCGGTATCGCCTGCGCCATGAAGAACGCCGGCGTGGGCGTGGGCCTGCCCGATGCCGGCCGCTGCAAGATCCGCATCGAGGATGGCCGCGCCGTGGTCTACGCCGCCACGTCCGACATCGGCCAGGGCTGCAACACCGTCTTTTTGCAGGACGTTGCCGAGGCATGCGGCCTGCCGCTTCGCTGCATCGCCAACGGCGAGTGCTCCACCGAGAACGCTCCCGACTCCGGCACCACGTCTGGCTCGCGTCAGACGGTCGTGACCGGCGAGGCCGTGCGCGGTGCCGCCTTCCTGCTGCGCGATGCCATGCTTGACATCGAGGCCGGCAAGTCTGCGCCCGCCGCTCCCGTGAATGCGCATGGCGACGGCGTCAAGATCGAGTACGACGACGGTCGCGCCTATCAGCTGCGCACACAGGAGCTCGTCGCCGGCCAGGGTATGCATCCTCAGGATCCCGCGGCCGCCATCAAGGCGCTCGAGGGATGCGAGTTTGGCTACGTGTACCTGGAGCCGACCGACAAGCTGGGTGCGGATGTTCCCAATCCCAAGAGCCACATCTGCTACGGCTTTGCCACACATGTGGTCATTTTGGATGATGACGGTCGCGTGAGCGAGGTTTATGCCGCGCACGATTCCGGCAAGGTGGTCAACCCCATCTCCATCCAAGGTCAGATCGAAGGTGGCGTGCTCATGGGTATGGGCTATGCGCTTACCGAGGACTGGCCGCTCAAGGACTGCGTACCCCAGGCAAGGTACGGTACGCTCGGGTTGTTCCGTGCGCCCGAGATTCCGGATATCCACGCCATCTACGTGGAGAAGGACGAGCTGCTGCCCGTGGCATACGGCGGCAAGGGCATCGGCGAGATCGCAACAATCCCCACGGCGCCCGCCGTACAGAACGCCTATCGCGCATTCGACGGCAAGCTGCGTCCGGATCTGCCCATGGTGGATACGCCCTACAGCCGCGCCCGTCGCCGCGGGTAGGGTAGAGCGTGGACGGCCATTGTTGACGGGCCGTTCGCGCTCAACATCAACTACATACGCTGCGCCTTTGGCCCCGGCTCCATCGCGAGCCGGGGCCCTTTGTTTGGAGTGGAAACTGCGTCCCGGATTTGGCGCTCAGAACGGGACACGCTTTCCGGATGGGATGCTTGGCGGAAACTACGGCCCAGTTTTTGGCTCCAGAACGGGATGCATTTTCCGGAACGGTCCACGTGCGGTGGTGTACCGACCCTTTTGCGTGCGCCGCTTGTCGAATTACGTTATAGCTAGCTATATTATAGGAAGGTATAATATAGCTAGCTATAACGTAAAGGAAGGATGGCCCTATGTTTATCGGAAGAACGGCGGAAATGTCCGAGCTCAATCGACTGTATGGCACGGGCTCCTTTGAGATGCCTGTGATTTACGGCCGCCGTCGCGTGGGCAAAACGCGTCTTATCACAGAGTTTATCCAAGGCAAGAAGGCTATTTACTTTCAAGCTCGTCGCACCAATGCAGAGGCAAACCTGCATGGCTTTAGCCAGGCGATACTTGCGGGCTCCGTTGGTGTTGCTGGCGTGTCGTTTCGTAGTTTTGACGAGGCGTTCGATGCATTGGCTACCATGGCTCGTACGGAACGTTTGATTGTCGTGATTGACGAGTATCCCTATCTCGCCCAATCGAATCCCGAGATCAGCTCGTTGCTGCAAGACAAGATCGATCACTTGTACAAAGAGACCAAGCTTATGCTTATCCTGTGCGGGTCGTCGCTTTCGTTTATGGAAGAGCAGGTGTTGGGCTACGAGAGTCCGCTATACGGTAGGCGTACGGCCCAGTTTAAGATCATGCCGCTCGATTTTATGACGACCCTCGGCCTGTGGCAGAGCATGGGTCGCGAAGACGCTGCAGTTTGCTATGGCATGACGGGTGGCATTCCTGCATATATCGAGAAAGTCGATCCTGCCGCACCGCTCAAGGACAACATCAAACGTCTTTTTCTTACTCCTACGGGCTATCTCTTTGAGGAGCCGAGTAACCTGCTATTGCAGGAGTGCCGCAATCCCGAGCAATATGATGCGATCGTGCAAGCAATTGCCCAGGGGCGCTCGAAGATCTCGGAGATTGCGAGCTCTACGGGAATCCCTGCGAGCAACGTAAAGAGCTATGTGGATAAGCTGGCGTCGCTTGGGATTGTCGAGCGCGAGCTGCCCCTAAACGAGACGAGCAATAAGCGAGCC
>DBFOIV010000134.1:0-4680 GCA_048489175.1 Collinsella sp.
TGGCACGCGAGCCGGCGTCGATCATCCCGCAAAGATCGAAGGGCGAGGCGATACCAAAAGAAAAGGGCGTGATGACGATAAGGAAGAGCATCACGATGGGTATGGCGAGAATGGCGATGACGTTGCGACCGGTGGAATGAGACGGCTTCATATGCGCTCCTCGAGACAAAGAGCTGTTGAGGATAGGCAGAAATGGATATGTTCAGAGAACAATTCAAGTTTAATCTCATGGCGTGAGATGGTCGACCGTTAGCGTCGAAAACCACCACAAAGGTGCCTGTCCCCTTTGTGGTGGTGGGGAGCGCGCGGCTTCTTTGGTGATAGTGTTAGCCGGCGGTATCATTAGGACAAATGGCGCGGGTTTGCATTGTGAGGTGCTTTGCTGTGAGAAGTCCTGCCCGTATTGGATTGATTGTCTTGGCGCTTGCGATCGCTGTGGTTGGCGCGGGCGCTGTCGGTATGGCATTTCTACCTGCTGCGGTGACGGAGCCGGTGGTCAAGCCTGTGACTCAATCTGTCGAACTTCTGACCGGCGACGACAAGCCTGAGACCATTACCGTTGATTTTGATGAGCAACCGGCTGCGCTGGGCATTAGTAATTATCCACGCATTCAGCTTGGGGCTATGCGCTATACCACGGATTCTGGTCTGATCGACAGGGCGTCCGAGCTGCTCAAGGGCAAAATCTTTAAGCGCTGGTATGGATATGCGTCCTATCGGGCAAAAGCGAACGACATGGTTGGCGGATGCCACTCTTCCATCGAGCTGGACACTGCAAACGGCGCAAAGTTATGTGATGTCTCGTACGATCCGGGCTACGAGGACAATGAGGGTCCGGGCATCTACATCATGGACGGCGATGTCGCCTATGTCATGGAGGGCGACCAGACCGAGCTCAACGATTTTATGGGCCAGTGTATCCAAGATGCCTATAAACAGACCTGCTTGCCTGACCCGCAGGCTGCACGCGATAGTGGGTCTGCCCGTACATGGCTGTTCGAGGATGAGATGCCCTGGACCGTCGAATCGGGAAGTACGGGTCCGGCGAAGGAGTAGAGACCGCGACCACCACAAAGGTGTCTGTCCCCTTTGTGGTGGTTTGCATGTCGTGGGAACACTCAGAAAATCTTATATATAGAGACTTAGATTTATGTATAAGATCGCACAAAGCTGGCAACAATACTTCTCGAACAACGTGAAGCCGCCCCGTAGGGCGGCCGCCCCAAGAGAGGTGATTCCATGAGAATCGATAAGCTAGCAATGACGTCGCGCGAGGCGTTGCAGACCGCCATGAGCACGGCTGCCGATGCGCAGGCCGGCGCGGTGGAGCCGATTCACCTGCTGTCTGCCCTGCTCGGTGCCGGCGAGCGCAATATCTCCGTGATCATCGAGCGCATCGGCGCTGATCCGGCCCAGCTCGCACGCTCCACGCAGGATGCCGTCGACCGCGCGCCCAAGGTTTCGGGCGAGGGTCAGCAGATGGGCCTGTCCAACGAGCTCGTCCGCGTCATCGAAAAGGCCGAGAAGAAGGCCACCAAGATGGGCGACAGCTTTGTGGTGACCGAGCATCTGCTGATGGCGCTTGCCGAGGACAAGGGCGAGGCTGGTCGTGTACTGCGTGACGCTGGCGTGACCAAGGAGCGCATCGAGCAGGTCTACGAGGAGCTGCGTGGCGATGACCGCGTGACGTCTGCCGAGGACAAGACCCAGTTTGAGGCGTTGGAGCAGTACGGTCGCAACATCTGCGATCTTGCCCGCGCCGGTAAGCTCGACCCGGTCATCGGCCGTACCGACGAGATCCGCCGTACCATTCAGGTTCTGTCCCGCCGCACCAAGAACAACCCCGTGCTCATCGGTGAGCCGGGCGTCGGTAAAACGGCTATCGTCGAGGGCATCGCCCAGCGTATCGTGGCCGGCGATGTGCCGAGCACCCTGCGCGACCGCGACCTCATCGAGCTCGACATGAGCGCGTTGGTCGCCGGCGCCAAGTACCGTGGTGAGTTCGAGGACCGCTTAAAGGCCGTGCTCAAAGAAGTGCAAAAATCCGAAGGTAAGGTCATCCTGTTCATCGATGAGCTTCACACCATTGTGGGCGCGGGTGCCACCGAGGGCTCCATGGACGCAGGCAACATCCTCAAGCCGGCGCTCGCCCGTGGCGACCTGCATGCGATCGGCGCGACCACGCTCGACGAATACCGCAAGTACATCGAGAAGGACGCGGCGCTCGCCCGTCGTTTCCAGACCGTTATGGTGAGCGAGCCTACCGTCGAGGACACCATCTCGATTCTGCGTGGCCTCAAGGAGAAGTACGAGATCTTCCACGGCGTGCACATCACCGATAGCGCGCTCGTGGCCGCCGCCGACCTCTCCGATCGCTATATCGCCGACCGCTTCCTGCCCGACAAGGCCATCGACCTGGTCGATGAGGCGGCAAGCCGCCTGCGCATGGAGCTCGACAGCATGCCGGTCGAGATTGACGCCACCACGCGTCAGCTCACCCAGCTGCAGATCGAGGAGCAGGCGCTCATGAAGGAGACCGACGACGCCTCCAAGGAGCGTCTGGAGGCCCTGCGTCAGGAGATCGCCGAGGTCCAGGAAAAACTCAACGTGCAAAAGGCTGGCTGGCTCAACCAGAAGAACGCCATCGACCACGTGCAAGAGCTCAAGGGACAGCTCGACGAGGCCAGGAGCGAAGAGGAGCGCGCGACGCGCAATGGTGATCTGGGCCGTGCGTCCGAGCTGCGCTACTCCGTGATTCCGGGCCTGCAACAGCAGATTCAGGATTCCGAGGCTGCGCTCGAGGCGCAAAAGCAGCAGGACGGCGAGGGCCTCAACGAACAGGTGACCTCCGATGAGATCGCCGAGGTCGTGAGTGCCTGGACCGGCGTGCCCGTGTCCAAGATGATGCAGGGCGAGCTCGACAAGCTGAAGGGCTTGGAGGGTGAGCTGCATAAGCGCGTCATCGGCCAGGACGAGGCCGTCTCCGCCGTCGCCGCGGCCGTGCGCCGCAGCCGTGCGGGTCTCTCCGATCCGGACAAGCCCATCGGCAGCTTCTTCTTCCTGGGCCCCACCGGCGTGGGCAAGACCGAGCTCGCCAAGGCGCTTGCCGAGTGCCTGTTCGACGACGAGCGCGCGCTCGTGCGTATCGACATGTCCGAGTACATGGAGAAGTTCAGCGTCCAGCGTCTGATCGGTGCGCCCCCGGGATACGTGGGTTACGACGAGGGCGGCCAGCTCACCGAGGCCGTGCGCCGTCGCCCCTACTCCGTGATCTTGCTCGACGAGATGGAGAAGGCCCATCCAGATGTCTTCAACGTGCTGTTGCAGGTGCTTGACGACGGCCGTCTGACCGACGGTCAGGGTCGCCAGGTGTCCTTCAAGAACACGATTATCATCATGACGTCTAACGTGGGCTCCAAGGCTATCGCCGAGCTTTCGGGCAAGGACGAGGAGGAGATGCGCCATCAGGTCGACGCGGCCATGGCTCAGACCTTCCGCCCCGAGTTCCTCAACCGTATCGACGATATCGTGGTGTTCCATCCGCTCGGCATGGCGCAGATCGAGAAGATCGTCGACATCCAGCTCGCCGACGTCCGCGCGCGTCTGGCCAAGGAGCGCATGACGCTTGCCATCACCCCGGCGGCCAAGCAGATGCTCGCCGTGGGCGGCCTGGACCCGGTCTTTGGCGCCCGTCCGCTCAAGCGTCTGGTTCAGCGCGAGGTCGTGGATGCCATCGCCGCCGCTATCATCGACGGCACGGTGCGCGAGGGCGATCAGGTGACGGTCGATGCCGACAAGGACGGCGGCTTTACCGTCGTGTGCGACAACACGCCGGCGGCCACCTACGAGGTCCCCGACGCCGAGTAGGTTTTGGGCCATGCCTTAAAATCTGCCTTTTGAGCCGAACGCCAAGGGCGACGGATCCGATTGGGTCCGCCGCCCTTTTTCGTGCGACAATCGATGGTGTTAAACGTGAGTACATGGCAAGGAGCTATGCAGATGAAAGACGAGAACAAGACGAACGCACCGGCGGCTGAGGCAGCGCCCGCCGCACCCAAGCTTGCACCTAAGCCGGCGCCCAAGCCGCGCGACCCCTACATCCGTGCCGAGAACGAGGACGATGACGGCTACGATCCCTACAGCGATCGCCGCCCCGAGCGCGAGCCGCTGTTCGAAGCCGATCCGTGGCGCTGAGTGCCACCCAAAAGGCCACCAATAAGTTGCGGTGAAATAGGGACTGTTTTGGGGTTTGACCAGCAAAAACAGTCCCTATTTCACCGCAACTGCGTTAGGGATTTTTCTGCGGGGGAGGGTAGTCAAAAAAGCCCCGTCCCAAATTGACTGCTCGGGGAGTCGCATTCGAGCTCGGTTGTCCTCTTAGCCACTCGATATCCTTTGGAGCAATAACAGTGAAAAAACTTGCTTAAGTGTTAATCAAGCTATGCGCAATCTTGCTCTCTAATTAATCAAGAATCAGTATAATTTTGATTAGCTAGAGAGCAAGATTGGAGAATCATGGCATTCAACGACTTGATCGCTCAGAAAATAAAGGACTTTGAACAGCAGGGGGTTCCGCAGGTCTTTGAGCGAGACCTTGATCTGGGAAACCCACAGGAGCCAAAGCGCGACAACATCGTAAATGTGGTTGTGGGGGCCCGCCGTTGTGGAAAGACGTATCGC